>CAZXZF010000030.1:0-17368 GCA_964645095.1 uncultured Desulfocurvus sp.
GTGCGCGAACAGGGCCGCTGGTGGGCCGTGGCCGACCAGTTCTCGTCCTTTCCGGGGTAAGCGTTTTCCGCCTACTCCCCCTCCTCCAGCGGCAGCACCACGTAGAAGTTGTTGCCCAGCTCCGACGGCTCGTACCCGACCCGCCCGCCGTGCAGCTCCACCACCTGGTGCACGAAGGCCAGGCCGTGGCCCGTGCCGTGTTCGCGTTGCGTTGATGCGGAGCGGAAGCCCGGCTGGAACAGTCCCTCGCGCTCGCCTTCCGGCACTGCGGCCCCGGTGGTGAAGACGTTGAGCTTCACGCCGGCCCGCCCCTCGCCAAAGGCCTCGGGCAGGATGTCCCAGCCGTAGGCCATGAATTTGACCGGCAGCCCGTCCGGGCCGGTGACCGTGCGCGTGTACTTCACGGCATTGGAGAAGAGGTTGGCGTACACCTGGGCGATGAGCCCCAGGTCGGCCATGAGGTGCACGGGCTCGTCCGGGATGCCGCCCATGGACAGGTCGATGGCGATGCCCCGGTCCTCCATGCGCGGCCGGTAGCGCTCCACCTGCGGCGCCACCACCTGCTTGAACAGGTTCACGCGGCGCTTCTCCAGCACGTAGCGGCCCTCCTGGAAGTGCCGCCGCCGGAGCAGGGTCTCCAGGAACAGGCTGGTCTGGGCGTAGTGGCTGCTGATCTCCGCGTACTGGTCGGAGAGCCGCGCCTGGAGGAAGTTCAGGCTGGCGGTGAACTCCGCCGGGGTCTCGGGCGGGGCCTCCTCCACGCAGCGGGCCAGGGCGCTGATGGAGGCGTTCAGGCGGTTGAAGAAGAGCTTGAAGACCATGTTCGGCACGATGACGTTGTGCCCGATGTCCTCCACCAGGCTCTGGATGAAGGACAGGTGCTCGCGGTTCTTGGACCTGGCTATGCGGTTGTGCAGCTGGAAGCCGATGCGTCCGGCGTATTTTTCGAAGTAGAGCTGGCTGTGCCGCGACAGCCCGACCCCGCCCGCCACCTCGAGCCAGCCCATGACGTTGTCGGGCACGTCGAAGCCCAGCACCTCCCCGGCGTCCTTGCGGCCGAGGATGGGGGCAAAGAAGTTCGCGCCGCGCATGGCCGGGCGTGGCGGCGGCTCGGATTCAGGCAGGGTGGCGGGCAGCTTGAGGCAGCGCGCCAGCTTCCAGGCCTTGGGCCCGGTGCGCAGGTACAGGCGGCATTCCTGGTCGAAGAAGATCATGGGCAAGAGCACGCAGAGCGTCAGGAAGTCGCGCCGCGTGTCGAATTCCTGGGACAGTTCGAAGAACACGGTGAGCATGCGCAGCTCGTCCGGGCCGAAGGCGTAGCCCTCGGCGTCCTCCAGCTTCTGGAGCACGCGCCGGGCCATGGCCTCGTTGCGCACGGGGTCATTCTCCAGGCACTGGGCCGGGTCCGGCGGCAGCGGGGGCCGGGGGGCTTGTGTTGGCTCTTCTTCCCGCAGCTTGGTTGCGTGCATTGATTTGTCCTCGCTCTGCATGTTTCCCTCGGGTCAGGCTGTTGCGGCCCGGACGCTTGGAACGCCAAGCACCACCCGCTCTACATCCAGGCCGCGCACGGCCTCCCCGTCCGGGGCCATGTCCCAGACCCAGGTCTCGCCAGCCAGGCCAAGCTCCACCCCGAAGAGCAGGTCGGCCTCGTAGTCCAGTTCGCCCTGGCGCAGGCCGCGTTCGGTCACGTCCGTGACCAGGCAGGCCGGGCAGCCCAGGGCCCTGAGCCCGTCCAGGTGCTGGCGCACCAGGTCTGCGGCCAGTTCCGCCTGGCGCTCCTTGGCCATGTCGTGCGGCAGCGCGTCCAGGGCGAAGAGCGGCAGCTGCGAGAGCAGGTTCGCCGAGTAGGCGAAATCAAGCCCGGGCAGGCCCGCTGCCAGTCTTGCCAGTCCGGCCAGCCCGGTCGGCCCTGTTCGTCCGCCCACCTCGGCCAGGGCCCCTGGCAGCAGGTCCAGCCGCCCCGTGAGGTCGACCTCCAGCGTCTCCACGTTGCCCAGGCGCGCGGCCTGTGCGCGGACCTCGGGCACAAAGGCCATGTCGGCCAGGACCACTGTCTGAAACAGGGCCGAAAGCTCATCCAGCGGCACATCCAGCAGCAGGCCGGAGCCCAGCACCAGGGCCGTGCGCCGCGCGTCCTCCGGGCAGGCCCGGGCCGAGGCCAGGACCAGGGCCTTGCAGCGCGCCAGGTGGGGCTCCCAGGCCGCGCTGTGGCGCTTGTGGCGCGCCCAGATGGCCACCTGCTGGGCCAGGTGCCCGTGGGGGTCGCCCTGGCCGCGCAGGCGCGCTGCGGCGTATTTGACGGCCTCCGCCAGCACGGGGCTAGACCGTGACCTCGTTGAATTTCTCCGGCACGGCCTGGCACACGGGGCAGCGGCCCGGCGCATGGCCCGCAGCGCTCGCCCCGCCCGCAACACTCGCGTGGACGTGCCCGCAGATGACGCAGACGTAGTAGCGCGCGCCAGCATCGCCTTGGGTCTGGCCGGGCTGCGTGAGGCCGGGCAGGGCCAGGTGGCTTTGCACGGCGCGGGCCATCTGGGTCAAAAGCGCACCAGCGGCCTTGTCGGCCTCGGCCTCGGACTGCACGGTCCAGCCCAGGGCGTAGACGGCCATCTCGCGGGCCTCCTGCAGGGCCAGGGCCAGGTTCTCGGCGCTGGTGCCGATGCGCCCGCGCAGGAAGGTCAGGGCCTTCTTGGCGTGCACCTCCTGGGCCTCGGCCAGGGCGCGCAGGGCCAGGGCCGCGCCAGGCTGGCCGTCCTGGACGGCCTTGCTCGCGCGCACGCGGTTTTTGGCGGCGGCCAGGGACTGGTGCACAAAGGCCTGGGTCAGCGGTGTCATGTCCGAGGGCATGGGATCTCCTTGGTCGGGTGAGCTGTTCAGGGGTTCAGGGCCTGCTCGACGGCGCTGAGCATCTCGGCCCTGGTGAAGGGCTTGCGCAGGATCGAGCGTGCTCCCAGGCGGCGGGCCATGTCCAGGTTTACTTCCGGCTCGACGCGTCCGCCGCCGCTCATGACCAGCGCACGCACGCCGGGGGTCAGAAGCCGGAGCCTCAGCAGCACCTCGAAGCCGTCCACCTCGGGCATGACCACGTCGGTGATGACGAGGTCCGGGGTGCTCTGCTCCAGGAACTCCACGGCCTGCCGTCCGCCTGCTGCCGGGATGGCCTCGTAGCCGCTGGCCGTAAGCGTGCAACAGATCATGTCGCGCACATCCGCGTCGTCGTCAACCACCAGGATTCTATGAGCCATTGTCTTCCCCCTGAATGTTTGAGAGCGCCTGGCGGACCACCCGCGCCAGCTCGCCCGTGGAGAAGGGCTTGGTGAGCAGCCAGGCTTCGCCCAGGGCCTGGAGGCGGTCGGGGGGGATGACCATGCTCAGGCCGGTGCACAAGACGATGGGCAGGTTTGGCCGCACCTCGCGCAGGCGCGCGGCCAGCTGGAGGCCGGTGAGCCGGGGCATGCTCTGGTCGGTGAGCACGAGGTCAAAGGACTGCGGGTTGGCCAAAAAGGCCTCCAGCGCGTCCTCGGGCAGGCTGTGGGCGGCCACCTGATAGCCCAGGGGCTCCAGGGTCTGGCGCACCAGGTCGAGCAGGTCGGTCTCGTCGTCCACCAGGAGGATGCGCTCGCGGCCCTTGGGGCTGCCTGGACGGGGCTCAAGCGCTGGGCCGGGGCAGGCCGTGGCCGTGGGCAGCAGCACCGTGAGGCGCGCGCCAAGGCCGGGCTCGCTCTGGGCGAAGACCGCGCCGCCCAGGCTGGAGACGATGCCGTGGACCACGGCCAGGCCGAGTCCGGTGCCCTGGCCGGAGTCCTTGGTGGTGAAGAAGGGGTCGAAGATGCGGCCCAGGACGTCGGGCGCGATGCCCGGCCCGGTGTCCTCCACGGTCAGGGACAGGTACTGCCCGGCAGGCAGCCTGTGCGCCTGGGCCGTGGAGTCGTCGCCCAGGCGGACCACCTGCGTGTGCACGCCCATGGCGCCGCCGTCCTTCATGGCCTGGGCGGCGTTGGTGCACAGGTTCATGACGATCTGGTGGATCTGCGAGGGGTCGGCCAGGATGGCGCAGTCGTGGGCCTGCATGCTGGCCGTGATCTCGATGTCCTTGGGCAGGGAGGCCTCCATGAGCCGCAGGGCCTCGGCTATGACCTGGTCGGCCAGGAGGGTGCGCTGCTCGCGGTCGGCGCGGCGGCTGAAGGTGAGGATCTGGCGCACCAGCTCCTTGGCGCGGCTGCTGGCCTTGAGCACGCGCGTCAGGCTGCCCCTGGCCCGGCTCTCGGGCGGGGTGTCGTCCAGCGCAAGCTCGGTGAAGCCCATGATGGAGGCCAGGATGTTGTTGAAGTCATGGGCGATGCCCCCGGCCAGGGTGCCCAGGGCCTCCATCTTCTGGGCCTGCCAGAGCTGGCGCTCCAGGAGCCGCTTTTCGGTGACGTCGCGGCACACGGTCACGAAGCTGCTGATCTCGCCGCCGGTGTCGCGGATGGCCGAGACGGTGAACTCCATCTCCACGTTCTGCCCGTGGGGCCGGGCAAAGGAACTGGTGCCGCGCCACACGTCCCCGCCCTCGTCCAGGCGCACCACGGACTCCTGGTGCTTGAGCACGGTCTGCTGGACCTCGTGCACGGACAGCCCGTGCTCCCTGGCCTCAATGCCGGAGAGCCCGGTCATGCGCTCCAGGGCGGGGTTGATGTAGGTGATGGCGCCGGTCCTGTCGGTGATGAGCACGCCCTCGGCGGCCTGCTCAATGGCCCGGTGCAGGCGCTTGAGTTCAACCTCGGCCTGCTTGCGCTCGGTGACGGCCAGCCTGAGCCTGCGGTTCAGGCGCAACAGCGAGATGGAGCGCCAGGCCAAAAGCGCGGCGGTGAGGGCCGCCGCCAGGGCGGCCATGGTCCAGAGCGCCACGGGCGAAAACTGGGGCGGCCTCGGCGCGGGGTGCCATTTGCGGTACAGCTCCCGGAAATCCTGGGTGTCGTGGAAGCGGCCCAGGGCCGTGTCCAGCCGTTCCAGCAGCTGCGGGTCGTCACGGCCCACGGCCAGGGCCCGGTCGATCTCAAGCAGGGGGCGGGCGCTTTGGCCGAGCTTGTGTTCCACCCCTGCGGCGCTGGCGGCCTGCTGTACAACCGGCGCGAGGTGGACCAGGGCGTCGGCCTGGCCTGCGAGCACATCGAAGATGGCCTCGGCCAGGGTCTGGGTGAGCAGGATGTTCAGCTCGGCCCGGCCCATGAGCCGCTCCACGGGGATGCTTCCGGCCACCAGCGCCACCCGTTTGCCGGCCAGGGCGTCGAGGTCCTCCAGGGGGGGCGTTCCGGCACGGAAGAAGATGTGCACGGGCAGGGTCTCAAAGGGCCGGGTGAACCCCAGGGCCTGCTCCCGGGCCGGGCTGACGCCCAGGCCGGGCAGGACCTGGACCCTGCCCTGGCGCAGCAGGTGCTCGGCCTCGTCGGCGTTGGCCGTGGGCAGGAAGCGCACGGTGTAGCCCGCATCCGCCGCCACCCGGCGCAGCAGCTCCACGGCGAATCCGCCGGGGCCGCCATCGGCGGCGGGAACATAGAGCGGCGGCAGGTTGGCCGGGACTGCGGCGAGGAGTTCTTGGCGCAGGGGGCGGGGGGCCGGGGCCACAGGGGGCGAAACGCCGGGGGCCGACAGCCCGGAGGTCGACAGCCCAGGGGGAGACAGGCCGGAGTCGGAGCGGTCGGAAGCGGGGGCGGCCAGCGCCGTGGCGCCGTGGCCGGGAATGAGCCCGGGAACGAAGCCGCTCAAGAGCAGCAGGACCAGGCAGAGTCGGACGGTCATGGGGCCCAGAAAGCCGCCGGGTGCGGCGCGGGCCGCCTGTGGAGGGCAGGCCCGGTCCCTGCGCGGGACCGCTGGCGGGTTGCTGGGCATGGAGCACTCCGCACGGGGGGGCAGCCCCTATTTTTTCATGGCCCGGTTGATGTAGTCCTCGAGGGTGGCCCGGTCCACGGGCTTGGCCATGAACCAGGTGGCGCCGATCTCCAGCAGGCCCGCGATGTCGTTGACGCCGATGAAGGCGGACATGATGACGATGGGCATGGCGGCGAAGCGCTTGTCCGCGCGGATGGTGCGGATGAGCGTGGTGCCGTCCATGCCCGGCATCATGATGTCGGTGATGAGCATGTCGAAACGGTTCTCGGCGCAGAGCGCTTCCCAGGCGTGGCGGCCGTTGGGGCTCACAACGGCGCAGTGGCCCATGCGATCCACCACGGTGCCCACGAATTTCTGGGACAGGGCGTCGTCTTCGGCGATGAGAATCTTGGCCATTTCGCTCTCCCCTCGCAGACAGGGGCGGGAATCGCTCCGCCGCCTTGATTCAGGTTATCAAGAACCGTTCCAATGTTTCTCGCACCGCTAAGCCGCTGTCCAGACTGAACATGACAACGCCCTGTCCCAGCCGCGTGCACCGCATTCCGGAAATTCCGGAATCTACTGGGGCCCGCGTTGGGCCTTGAGCAGCCCGTGCTTGGCCAGAAGTTCATACAGTCTGGCGGATTTAAGGCCGGACAGCTGCGCGGCCTGCGCCGCATCGCCCCCTGTCTGCCGCAAAAGAGCCGAAAAGTAGGCCCGCTCGGCCTTGTCCAGCAGGTCCGAACGGTGCTCGCGCCAGGTCAGGGGCGCCCCGCTGTGCCCTGGCAGGTGGCCGGCCTGGTCCACGGCGGCCCCTTGCCCGGCCTCCGCCCTGTCGGACACGCTGCGGCGCATGAGCCGCACACGCAGGTCCAGCGGCAGGTGCTGTGGCAAAAGTACTGTTTCACCATGCGCTGAAACCAGGCTCATGTCCACAGTCTGCAGCAATTCACGCACATTGCCCGGCCAGTCGTGGGCCTCAAGCAGCTCCATGTATTCGGGGCTGGCCTCGCGCACGCTTTCCCCGGTGCGTTCTGCGGCCTTGGCCAGATGGGCCGCCACCAGGGCCTGGATGTCCCCTTCGCGCTGGCGCAGGGGCGGCAGTTCGATGCGGAAGGTCCGCAGCCGGTAGAGCAGGTCGTCGCGGAACTCGCCGCGCCGGGCCATGGCCGAGAGGTCGCGGTTGGTGGCGGCCACCAGCCGGAAGTCGCTCTTGATCTCGGCCTCGCCGCCGAGGGGCCGGAAGCGCCGCTCCTGGAGCACGCGCAGGAACTTGGCCTGGATGGGCAGGGGCAGCTCGCCCACTTCGTCCAGGAACAGGGTGCCGCCGTCGGCCTGCAGGATGAGCCCGGTCTGGCGGCGGTCGGCCCCGGTGAAGGAGCCGCGCTCGTGGCCGAAGAGCTCGGACTCGGCCAGGTTGCCGGGCAGGGTGGTGCAGTCCACCACCACGAAGCGGTTCTTGGCGCGGCTGCCGCTCTGGTGGATGGCCTGGGCAAAGACTTCCTTGCCGGTGCCGGTCTCGCCGCTGATGAACACATCGACCCTGCTGGCGGCGGCCATGGCGGCCCGGGCCAGGCAGGCGGCCATCTTCGGGCTGGTGCCCACGATGCCCGAGTCTGCGGCCAGGGTCGGAGCATGCCGCCGCCTCTTCTCCTCGCGGAAGGCCAGGGCGCGCAGGAGCGGCAGCACCATGCGCTCCACGGAGGTGGGTTTCTCGATGTAGTCCCAGGCCCCGCAGCGCAGGGCCAGCTCCGCGCCGTCCGGGTCGCCCTGGCCGGTGATGATGATGACCTCCGGCTCGCTTTTGCTGGCGCGGATATCCTCCAGGGCATTGATGCCCGAGCCGTCCGGCAGGCGCACATCCAGGTAGACCAGGTCCGGCTCCTCGCGCGCCAGGATGCCCCTAGCCTCGGCCAGGGTGCCAGCGCACAGGGCTGTGTGTCCGTGCCTGCCCACGGCGTCTGCCAGCAGTTCGCGGATGAGTTCGTCGTCATCGACCACGAGAATCTTGGCCACGCACGCTCCAGGAGGCGTATTCGCCAGGGAATTCTGGAACAACCGGAATATTTCTGGTTAGACCATACCAAAGGCGAGGGGAATTGGCTAGAGGGAAGACGAAGAAGAATGCGTAATTTGCGGCAATTCAAGGAGAAGAGGAAATCAGGCCAGGTTGGAATGAATATTGATAGGGATTGGCTGTGCGCTGGGCGGCAACGTTCCCGGCGGCCATGTCGGTTGTACCGGCGTGTTTGCCGGGCAGGCGGGGGGCCTGCCCGGCTTTTTTTGCGCCCTCACGGGCTAGGGCCTGTTTCTAAAAGCGTCTTTTGCCCCCTGGACGTCGTCGCGAGCCGATTTTGGTCCAGGGCTGTACCGCATGAGTACACCCCCTGGCCCCAAAATAGGCTCTCTCCTCGCCAGGGACCAAAATCCATCATTTGGAAACAGACCCTAGAACCGCGCGTACAAGAATGGCGTGAAGCCGTCCGTGGCGAAGATGATTGAGAGCCAGACCAGGGAGAGCAGCACTGCCGGGGCGTACCAGCGCCGACCGCGCAGCATCAGCACATCCTCCTGGCCAAGGCCGCGCACGGCATGGGCCAGCACCGTAACTCCCAGCGCCGCCCAGACAAAGGGGTGCACCCAGTGCACCACCCCGCCGCCCAGCAGGGCCGAGACGATGCGCCGCGTGTGGCCCAGGTCCTCGGCCCGGAAGGGAATCCAGCACAAGCCCGCGAACAGGGTCGTCCCGGCCCAGGCCAGCGCCCGGCCAAGGGGTGAAGGTTCGCCAAGAAGGGAAGGGCCGCGCCATGCGCGCCACAGGCGGTGCGCGCAGAGCCCCAGGCCGTGCAGCGCGCCCCAGACGGCAAAGGTCCAGCCCGAGCCGTGCCAAAGGCCGCAGAGCAGCATCACCAGCATGAGGTTGGCGCAGGTGCGCGCCGTGCCCAGCCTGCTGCCGCCCAGCGGAATGTATACATAATCCCGGAACCAGAAGGACAGGCTCATGTGCCAGCGCCGCCAGAACTCCGAGGGGTTCCTGGCCGCGTAGGGGAAGCTGAAGTTCTCGGGCAGGCGCACGCCCAAAGCCCTGGCCGCGCCGATGGCCATGTCCGAGTAGCCGGAGAAGTCCAGGTAGATCTGCAGGGCGTAGGCCAGGGCAGCGGCCCAGGTGGAGGCCGCGTCATAGGCCCCGGCATTGCAGTAGACCTCGGCCACATACAGCCCCAGGCGGTCGGCCAGCACCAGCTTCTTGAACAGGCCCATGCTGAAGCGCCGGAAGCCTTCATAGAGGTCGTCAGCGCCTGGCCTGGGCAGGGTGTCCAGCTGGGGCAGCAGCTCCTCGGCGCGCACGATGGGCCCGGCTGCGAGCACCGGGAAGAAGGTGGCGAAGCAGAGCACATCCAGGGGGTTCTTGCGCGCCGCCATGCGCCCGGCATGCACTGCCGCGAGATAGGTGAGGGCCGAGAAGGTCTGGAAGGACAGGCCCAGCGGCATGATCAGCCAGAGGGTGGACCCGGCCGGAGCGCTGAGGAAGAAATCCGCGTACTTGAAGAATGCCAGCAGGCCCAGGTGCAGGGCCAGCCCGACCAGGAAGAGTGGCTTGCGCGCCTGGCCCGAGCGCTCCATCCACAGGGCCAGGCCCCAGTCGGCCAGGGCCGCGCCGAGCAGCAGCGGCACGAAGCGCAGGTCCCACCAGGCGTAGAAATACAGCCCGGCCAGGGTCAAGAGGGGCTTGCGCCAGGCCGCAGGACAAAGCCGCAGCAGCGCCAGGCTTAAGCCCAGGAGCAGCAGGAGCTCAGGGCGCCAGAAGGGCATCGCGGTGCTCCTTGACATATTTCAGGACGGCCTCGGCGACGAGGCGGTGCCCTTCTTCGTTCAGGTGCCCGGTGCCGGGCGGGGAATTGAAGAAGCCTCTGGGAAAGTTTCCTGTGGCTTGAAAATTGGCAATGAAGGCCGGGCCAAGATCCACGAAAGGCACTTTGTTCCGGGCACAGGCCCGGCCCACCACCTGGGCCAGGGCTGCCTGCGGGTCGTCCAGGCGGACCCGGCCTGACGCAAGTCTGGGCACCTTTGGCACGTGGAGCAGCAACACCGGCCCGCGCGCCTGCTCCCGGATGCGCGCCAGGAGGTAATCACAGGCGGCGTCCTGCGAGGCCTCGGGCGCGGGGACGTAGGGTCCGGGTGACGTCGGCGGCAGCTTGGGGGTGAGCCGCAGCGTTACTCTCTGAATCTTGAGGAAGATTTCAAAGCCTGCGGAAAGCTCCAGGATACGCAATGGTTCTGCCAACCGCAGCCCCAGGCTTGAGGGCGGGCAGTCCACGCGTTCAAGCTGGAATTCCGGGCTGGAGACGAAGCGTGAACGGCAGGGACGGGAGGTGTCCGGCAGCACTTCCTCAATCCGTCCCAGGATCATGACCTGCAGAGCCACCGGGCCGAGCACAGGCGTGTAGTCAGCCAGCCTGAAGAAGGAGTCGATGAGGGAGTCGCCCCCGTGCCCGATGCCCACGCCGCTCAGGGCAAGTCCTGCCTGATTCGCCATGCGGGTGAACACCTGGGCCATGCGCTCGGCATCGTCCACCTGGAGCCCCTCCACAAAGGAGTCGCCCTGGAAGACCACCTTCGGACCTTCCGGGAGCTTTCCGCCGGGCAGGCCGCGGATGCCGCGTTCGCCCACTCTGGAGATGGCCCAGCCCTCGCTGCGCGTGCGCGAAACCGTGCCGGGCATGGCCACGTAGCGCCCCACGGACGGGTCCAAGGCCAGGGGCTGCACCGTGTCCAGAAAGAGCGCTCCGGCGGCCCAGGCCACGGCCAGGGACAGCGCCAGCCCCAGGAGCCAGTGGCGCAGCGGCGGCATGTTCATGGCCATGGCTCCGCGCAGAGTTTTTCCAGCAGGGCCTCGCTGGCCGCCACCATGCGCTCCACACCGAAGTGCGTGACCATGCGTTCCCGGCAGGCCCGGCGCAGGGCCTGGCCCTCGCGTTCCCGGCGCTCAAGCAGCCCTGCCAGAACCGTGGCCAGGGTTTCGGGATCGCGCCGGGGCGCAAGCGCGCCCGCCTCGCCCAGCACCAGGGCCGCGTCCCCCGCGTCCGTGGCGCAGCAGGGCACGCCGCAGCTCATGGCCTCGCCCAGGACATTGGGAAAGCCCTCGCCATAGGCTGAGGACAGGCAGAGCAGATCAAGGGCGTTGTACACCTGCGGCATGTCCGCGCGGCCCCCGGCCCAGACGAGCCGCCTGCCCAGCCCCAGCCCGTCGGCCTGGCGGCGGAGTTCGGCGGTGTAGCCCTCGGGCCCCGCGCCCACGCAGACGAAGCGCGCCTCCGGGCGTCTGGCGGCCAGCAGGGCCGCTGCGCGCAGGAAATTCGGGTGGTCCTTCATGGGGTCCAGCCGCGCCACATGGCCGATGAGCACCTCGTCCGGCCCGATGCCCCAGGCCTCGCGCAGGGGCAGGCCGAGGGCCCTGTGCGGCAGGCAGCGCTCGGTGTCGATGCCGTTTGGCACAACCACAGTGCGGGCTGCGGGGAAGCCGCGCCTAAGGGCGTCGCGTTGCCCGGCCTGGGAGTTGGCGATGACCAGTTCGGCCAGGGCCGACAGCCGGGCCTCCAGGCCGTGCATGATGCGCCCGGCGTTGCCATACGTGTAGGCCGAATGGTCCACGTCCGTGGCGCGCAGGCCCATGACCAGCCGGGTGGCCGGGAAGAACGGCTTGAGCAGTCCGCCCAGCACGCAGGCTGCGGTCAAAAAGGCGTAGTGGACCTGGGGCCGGAAGGAGCGCAGGAGTCCGGCCAGCCTGACGGCCACGAGCAGGTTGCCCAGGCGGCTCTGCTTGCCGATGACCACCAGCCGCGCCGTGCCCAGGGCTGTTTCCAGCGGGCCGCCCCGGTCCAGGGCCACGGCCAGCACCTCGTGCCCGCGTGCGGCCAGCCCGGCGGCCAGTTCGGCGAACTGGCGTTCGGCCCCGCCGGGCATGAGGCTGGGGATGCTCAGGAGGATGCGCATACGCCGGAGTCCTGACCGACAAGAGGCTCCGTCTGGCGCTCGAACACGTATTCGTTGCAGCCGGACTTGCCGCCCACGGTGCGCAGGGAGCGCAGCGCAAAGCCGCGCGCCCGGCAGAAGTCGAAGACCTGCTCCGGGGTGCTCGTCTCAAAGGGCCAGCCGCCCACCCAGTCCACCACGTCGTGCCAGAAGCTCATGCCGCGCGGCAGGCCCGAGGACCTGTGCCGGGCAAGGGGGTTGCGTCCGCGCAGGAGGTCGGCCAGGGCCAGGGCCGCGCCCACGCCCAGGGCGTAGCCCAGCGCGATGCAGAGCCGCCCGGCTCTGGGGCTCTTGCCGTAGAGGCGTTTCAGGGCCGTGTGCAGGGGCGTGAACAGGGGCTGGTGGTTGTACAGCGCGATGGCCAAGAGTCCGCCTGGGGCCACGAGCCGGGCCGTGTTGGCAAGCGCCGTCCACTGGTCGCCGGTGTGGTGCAGGACGCCCCAGGCATAGACCAGGTCAAAGGTGCCCAGGCCGTCCAGGAATACCCGGTCCAGGGCCGAGCCGCGCAGCACGGTCCAGGCCGCGTCGTCCGGGAAAAAGCGCTCACGCAGGGAGCTGGTGCAGGCCACGGAGTCCGGGTCGAAGTCAAAGGACACGACCATGGCCCCCAGGCGGCGCGCGGCCAGGGAGAACAGCCCGGAGCCCGAGCCCAGGTCCAGCAGGCGCAGGCCGGTGAGGTCGTCGCGGCCAAGCAGCGTTTTGACGGACGCCTCGGCCTGGCGGATGCGGCCCTCGTCCAGGCGGGCGAGGAAGCCGCGCCAGTTGGCCCCGAAGCCGAAGCGCTGCCCGGCGCTGGTTTCGTCGTCCCAGGTGCGTGTCATGCGGACTCTGTATCCGAGGGGGCTGCCCCGGTCAAACGCGTGGCATATCTGCGGGCGTATCGACAGGCGTCTCTGCGGGCGTTTCTACGGGCGTATTTACAGGCAGATCCATGCGCCAGGCCAGGAACATGAGCACGTCCCAGAGGATGTACGTCCGGTGCGTGGAGCCCCCAAGCAGCTCGCGCCAGTACTGGTCCACCAGGGCGAAGTTCAGGACGTCCCCGGCCTGCCTGCGGCCCGTGGCCAGCACGTCTTCAGCCCACGATTTGAGTTCGCCCGGCAGCCAGCGGTGAAGCGGGATGCCGAAGCCCATCTTGGGCCGGTCGACTATTTCACGCGGCACATGGCGGTACAAGAGCTGCTTGAGCAGGTGCTTGCCGCTGCCGTCCCGCACCTTGAAGGCCGTGGGCAGGCTGGCCGCGAACTCCAGCACGCGGTGGTCCAGGAGCGGCACCCTCGCCTCCAGGCTCACGGCCATGCTGGCGCGGTCCACCTTGGTCAGGATGTCGTCGGGCAGGTACATGAGCGTGTCCCAGAGGGACATGGCGCGGTACGGGTCGGCGTCTGGCCGGACCAGGTCGATGGCTGTGCTGGCCTCCATTCCGGTCTCCATTCCGGTCTTCATTCCGGCCCCGCGCACCAGCTCCCAGGGGCGCGGGTGGTGCGAGACCAGCCGCTTGTAGAAGGCCGGAAACTCGGTGATGCCCAGGGCGTCCAGCCGCCAGAGCACCCTTTGCCCGAAGGTGCCGAAGTGCCGGGCCAGGCGCTCGGGCCGCAGGCGCGACAACCCGGCGGCCAGGCGTCTGGCGGGCAGCGGCACGCGCGCGAGGCGCTGCCACCAGCGCCGGGCGTGGAAGTAGCGGTCGTAGCCGAAGAACAGCTCGTCGCCGCCGTCGCCGGACAGGGCCACGGTGACGTGCTGCCGCGCCAGCCTGCACACGGCAAAGGTCGGAATCTGCGAGGAGTCGGCAAAGGGCTCGTCCCAGAAGCGCGGCACCTGGGGCACGATGCTCAGCAGGTCCTGCTCGGTGAGCATGAGTTCCGTGTGCTCGCAGCCCAGGTGCGCGGCCACGGCCCGGGCATGCGGGGCCTCGTTGAAGGCCGCCTCGGCGAAGCCGATGGAGAAGGTGCGCACCGGGCGCGGGCTCTGGGCCTGCATGAGCGCCACCACCAGCGAGGAGTCGATGCCGCCGGACAAAAACGCGCCCAGGGGCACGTCGGCCAGCATGCGCAGGCCCACGGCGTCGGCGGTGAGCGCCTCCAGCCGGTCCAGGGCCTCGGTCTCGGTGCCGCTGAAGGGAGCTGCCGCGCCCTTGGCGTAGACCTCCTCGGCCGACCAGTAGGCCGAAAGTTCTGGCTCGCCGCCCGGAGCCAGGGTCAGGATGTGCCCGGCCGGGAGCTTCTTCGCGCCCTGGTGGATGGAGAAGGGCGCCGGGATGTAGTTGTGCCGGAAGTACAGGGTCAAGGCCTCGCGGTCGATGTCCGCGCGGAAGTCCGGGTGCGCGCGCAGGGCTTTCAATTCCGAGCCGAAGACGAAATCGCTGCCGGCCTGCCCATAGTAGAGCGGCTTGATGCCCAGGCGGTCGCGCACCAGCGACAGCGTGCGCTTCTCGCGGTCCCACAGGGCGAAGGCGAACATGCCGATGAAGCGCTTCACGGCGCTGGCCAGCCCCCACTCTTCGATGGCCGCCAGCATGACCTCGGTGTCCGAGCCGCCCCGGAAGGCGTGGCCCAGGGGCGCGAGCTCGGCGCGCAGACGGGCGAAGTTGAAGACCTCGCCGTTGAAACAGATGACGAAGCGGCCCGAAGCCGAGCGCATGGGCTGGCGGCCCAGGGGCGAGAGGTCGATGATGGACAGCCTGCGGTGGCCCAGGCCCAGGCCCGCAGCCTCGTCCAGCCACAGGTCCGAGTCGTCCGGCCCGCGATGGTGCAGGGTGTCGGTCATGGCGCGCAGGAGGTTCTGCGGGACGCGCCCGGCGCTGGGGGAGAAGATGCCTGCTATGCCGCACATGGGGGTCAGCCTCCGGGCCGGGCCGCAGGGGCCTTGCCGGCGAGGAGTTCTTCCCAGCGGGCCAGGATGGCCTCCGGGTGGAAGCGTTCCAGCACCTCGCTGGCGCGCAGGCCCAGCCGGGTCCGCTGGGCCGGGTCGGCCAGCAGGGCGTTCATGGCCTCGGCCAAGGCGGAGGCCAGGCCAGGGCCGCCACAGACCGGCACCAGCCAGCCGTCGTGCCCGTGGCGCACGATGTCGGCCACGCCGCCGGGGCAGTCCGTGGCGATGACCGGGAGGCCGTGGGCCATGGCCTCGCACAGGGCGTTGGGGAAGCCCTCGTAGCGCGAGGGCAGCACGAACAGCGCGGCCTGGGCCAGCCAGGGCGCGGGGTCCCTGGCCGCGCCGGGCAGCAGCACCCGGGCCGCGAGGCCCAGCTCCTGCGCCAGGGCCGCGAGCCGGGGGCGCTCCGGTCCCTCGCCCACCAGGGCCAGCAGCAGGCCGGGATATTTCGGGGCCACGGCGGCAAAGGCGCGCACCAGGGCGTCCAGGTTCTTCTCCGGCGAAAGGCGGCCCAGGGCCAGCACCAGCTGCGCGGTATCCGGCAGATTGGGCGGTAGATTGGGCGGCGGGCCTCCTGTGCCGGGACCGGGGCTGGCCACGGCATTGGGCAGCACCACGGCCTTGCGCCGGGCCAGGGGGCTCAGGCGCATCAACGCGTCGCGGCTTTGCACCACCACGGCAGCGGCCAGGGGATAGGTCAGCCTGCGCAGCGCCGACCACAGCCTGCCCACGGGATGCACGCCGGGCACGGAGCGTTCGGCCACCACGACCCGGAAGCCCAGGCCCAGGCAGGCCAGCAGGGTCAGCACGTTGGTGGTGTCGATGAACCCGACCACGGCGTCCGGCTTCACTTTGCGCAGGGCGGCGCGCAGGGCGCGCAGGCGGCCCAGGTTGGCCAGCACGCCCGACACAAGCCCCGTCGAGGGGCGCTTCAGGTCCAGGCCCAGGCGGCGCACCTCGGGCCGCAGGGGGAAGAAGCTCTCCTGCCCGCTGCCTTCAAGGGTCAGCAGGGTCAGCTCGTGCCCGCGCGCGGCGAGCCTGTTGGCCAGGTCCACCAGGGCGCGCTCCGCGCCGCCCAGGCCCAGGGAGGAGATGACGAAAGCTATGCGGCGGGAGTGTGCCATGCCGTTGTTTCCGCAGATTCTGGGGGTGAGGCGTTCCGATGCCACGGGGCATCAGCCTGGTGCAGGGGAAGCTGCGTTTTCCCGAGCGTTTCATTCACGATCGTGGCCGTCTGGGTGGGCGTGGACGCTTTTGTCTTCAGGGCGGCTCGCAGCGCTCGACGCGCGGGTGTTGTGCCAGGCTCTCCTGCATCCGGTCCCTCAAGGCAACGCCATGCTTTTCGGGCAAGGCGGCCATGGCGGTGGCGATGTCTCAAAGTATGACAAAAGTGCCGGGAAACCACAAGGGAGCGCTGCCTCGGGTTCTGTTTCCGGCATGTGTCCATGTCCAGGATGCCAGCGGTTTTCCGGTGACGCCCACGGTCCGGTGTGGATCTCCGGTCAGGACAGGACTCGAAGCCCGGACATGGGGCTCTGGGCTGAGGCGTGGGGCCTGGCCCAGTGCAGGAAAAGCCCAGCGGCTTGACGTGGGCCGGGGGCGCAGCCAAGGGCGAGGGCCCGTTTCAGGCAGGACACGGCCCGGCGGCGCAGTCCGTTCTCCGCGCACAGGCGGGCCATGCCCAGCCAGTAGGAACCTTCTGCTTGGCGGCTGAGGTCTGCGGGGCTGTGCGGGGACGGGGATGCGGCCAGGGCCGTCAGGTCGGAGTTGATGTCCTGCCCGTCCAGATGCCTGGCGCGCAGCAGGCCGGTCATCCGCTGCTGGTTGCGGCTCTTTGCTCCGTGCTGGGGCGCAGGGCCGAGGCGCAGGGTGTAGAGCGGCTCCTCCAGCCTGGCCAGGGTCAATCCCTGGGCCTGCATGCGGCACCACAGGTCCAGGTCCTGGGTGTGGAAGAAGCGGGGGTCGTATCCGCCGACGGCCGCAAGGGCCCCGGCGCGCAGCACGGCCGAGCCGTGGGCGAAGATGCAGCCGCGTTCGCGCAGGGCCTGGGCCAGGCTGTCCGCCACCGGGGCGCAGGGAGAGACGATCTCGCCCAGCAGGTCCATCAGGGCGTGCCTCGCGCCCAGGACGCTGATCTCCGGCCTGAGGGCCAGCAGGGCGCATTGGCGCTCCAATCGCTGGGGGGCGCAGACGTCGTCGGCATCCTGCCTGGCCAGCAGCGGCGCGGCGGCCTTTGCTGCGGCGAAATTCAGCGCGCTGGGCAGGCCCTGGGGCTTGGTATTGCGCAGCAGGACCACACGGTCATCCTGGCGGGCCAGCTCCTGAAGGATTTCCCAGCTGGCGTCGCTGGAGCCGTCATCCACGACGACCAGCTCCAGGTCGCGCAGGGTCTGCTCCAGAATGCTTTGCACAGCGGCCTGGAGATGGTCCGCGCCATCGCGCACAGCCATGAGCACACTGACCTGCGGGGCACTCATGATGGAGTCTCCGTGCTCGCTGGCCGGGTTTCCAGCCAGACGCTTAAGGTGAGCAGGGACCAGGCGCGGGCGTCGTCGCGCCGCGAGTGCGCCAGGCAGGCGCCCTTGTCCAGCAGGGAGTGCAGGCGCAGGTTCGG
>CAZXZF010000031.1:0-3022 GCA_964645095.1 uncultured Desulfocurvus sp.
GCGGGCCTGTGCCTCATCGCCAACACCGCGCCCGTGGCCTTCGGCGCGCTCGGCATCCCCATCATCGCCGTGGCCGAGCTGACCAAGCTCGATCTCATGAAGATCAGCTCCATCGTCGGCCGTCAGCTGCCCTTCCTGTCCATCATCGTGCCCCTGTGGCTGTCCGTCACCATGTGCGGCTTCAAGCGCTCCATGGAGATCCTGCCCGCCATCATCGTGGCCGGCGTGTGCTTCGCGGGCTCCCAGTTTGTCGTCTCCAACTACGTCGGCCCCATGCTGCCCGACGTCATCTCGGCCATCGTGACCATCGTGGGCATGTTCCTGTTCCTCAAGGTCTGGAAGCCCAAGGCCATTTGGCGCTTCGAGGATGAGCCCGCCACCACCGGCCCGGCCACCTGCTCCTACAGCTCGGGCGAAGTCCTGCGCGCCTGGGCGCCCTGGCTCGTGCTGGCCGTTGCGGTCTTCGTCTGGGGCCTCAAGGGCACCCAGTCCGTGCTGAACTCCGTGACCGTGATGATGCAGTGGCCCGGCCTGCACAACCTGGTCATCAAGACCGCCCCCATCGTGGCCAAGGAAGCCGCCTACGGGGCCATGTACAAGTTCAACTGGATGTCCTCGCCCGGCACTGCGGTGCTGTGCGCCGGCATCCTGTCCATCCTCATCCTGCCGAACTACGGCCCCGGCAAGGCCATCGGCTGCTTCTTCCGCACCATCAAGCAGCTGCGCTTCCCCATCGTGACCATCTCCATGATCGTGGGCCTGGCCTACATCATGAACTACTCCGGCATGAGCTCCTCGCTGGGCCTGGCCTTCACCCTGACCGGCTCCTGGTTCCCGTTCTTCGCCCCGATCATCGGCTGGCTGGGCGTGTTCCTGACCGGTTCGGACACATCGAGCAACCTGCTCTTCGGCAACCTGCAGCAGACCACCGCCAACCAGATCGGTGTCGACCCGGCCCTGTGCGTGGCCGCCAACTCCTCGGGCGGCGTCACCGGCAAGATGATCTCCCCGCAGTCCATCTCGGTGGCCACTGCGGCGGCGAACATGGTCGGCCAGGAGGGCAACCTGTTCCGCTTCACCCTCAAGCACTCCATCGCCATGCTGCTGTTCGTCTGCGTGATCACGTACCTGCAGGCCTACAGCATGAGCTGGATGCTGCCGTAGCCTGAACCTGCGAAACGAAACGGAGCCGGGCCGCCCATGATGGGATGGCCCGGCTCCACCTCAAAATTTCCGGTCCGTTCCAGTGTGGGCGGCCGAACCCGGCGGAACATGGCGGCACAAGCGCCGCCGCCAAAGCCTGCAACGACCATTGCACGAGGTGCGACCCATGAGCGAAAAAGCGCGACTTGCGGATCTGATGGCCGAAAAGGCCGGACTTGTCTCGGCCATCGTGTCCCGGGTGAAGACCCTGGACGAGGCCTTTGCCTACACCCTGGACGTCTGTGACAAGAAAGAGGCCTGCCAGCTCCTGCCCTCGGGCTGCGAGGAGGACCTTTCGGCCGGGGCCGGGGCCTTGTGCGAGACCAAGCTCGGCAAGATCATCGCCGCGCCCGGCCTCTCGGCCGAGGCGGCCAAGGCCCTGGGTGATCTCTGCGCCGGGCAAGGCGTCACGTTCATCACCAAGGGCATGCGCCAGCATCTGGCGGGCATCGACATCGGCTTCACCGTGGCCCAGGCGGCCATCGCCGAGACCGGCACCTGCGTGCTCGACTCCCGGAGCGAGGAGCTGCGCCTGGCCACCATGGTCTGCGAGGTGCACGTCTGCGTGGTGCCCGTCTCGGCCATCCGCGAGACCAGCTTTGACGTCGAGAGCCTGCTGCGCGCGCTCTGCAAGGACGCGCCCGGCTACGTGGCCTTCGTCACCGGCGCCTCGCGCACGGCGGACATCGAGCGCGTGCTGGCCATCGGCGTGCACGGGCCGCTTGAAATGCACATCCTGCTTCTGGAGGACTAGGGCCATGCAGAACGCACGCGATCTCAAAGAATACAGGGGCGAGATGCAGGGCGCCCTGGACAACGAATTCCTGCGCACCGCCATGGACAACTTCGCCGTGGCCTACCGCGCCAGCCGCGCCAAGGCCTTTGCCGGCATGGACGTGGACGGCCTGGTGCAGGACATCGCCCGGGCCAAGGACCAGGCCATGGCCAACATGGACGGGCTCTTCGAGGAGTTCAAGAAGAACGCCGAGCGCATGGGCGTCACCGTGCACGTGGCCAAGACCGGCCAGGAGGCCAACGAGATCATCGGCCGCATCGCGGAGAAGGCGGGCGTCAAGCGCATCGTCAAGTCCAAGTCCATGACCGCCGAGGAGACGCTGCTCAACCACCACCTGGAGGCCCTGGGCCTGGAGGTCACGGAGACGGACCTGGGCGAGTGGATCATCCAGCTGCGGCACGAAGGCCCGACCCACATGGTCATGCCCGCCATCCACCTCTCGCGCTACCAGGTGGCCGACCTGTTCAGCGAGGTCACCGGCACCAGGCAGGAGGGCGACATCCAGAAGCTGGTCAAGGTGGCCCGGCGCGAACTGCGCGCCAAGTACGTGCAGGCCGACATGGGCATCTCCGGCGGCAACTTCGCCATCGCCGAAACCGGCACCATCGCCCTGTGCACCAACGAGGGCAACGGCCGCCTGGTGACGACCCTGCCGCGCGTGCACGTGGCCCTGGTCGGCCTGGACAAGCTCACCCCGACCATCACCGACGCCCTGCGCGTCATCAAGGCCCTGCCCAGGAACGCCACGGGCCAGGCCATCACCTCCTACGTCACCTGGATCACCGGGCCGGGCGAGTGCGAGGCCTCCCCCGATGGCAGGAAGGAAATGCACGTGGTCTTCCTGGACAACGGGCGCAGCAAGCTGGCCAAGGACCCGGTGTTCTCCCAGGTGCTGCGCTGCGTGCGCTGCGGGGCCTGCGCCAATGTCTGCCCGGTGTACCGCCTGGTCGGCGGGCACCAGTACGGCCACATCTACATCGGGGCCATCGGGCTCATCCTGACCTACTTCTACCACGGCCGCGA
>CAZXZF010000031.1:3122-17219 GCA_964645095.1 uncultured Desulfocurvus sp.
ACATCTACATCGGGGCCATCGGGCTCATCCTGACCTACTTCTACCACGGCCGCGAAAAGGCCAAGAACCTCGTGCAGAACTGCATCAACTGCGGGGCCTGCAAGGCCGTGTGCGTGGGCGGCATCGACCTGCCCCGGCTGATCAAGGAGGTCCATGCGCGCATCCAGGACGAGGAGGGCCATCCGCTCCAGAGCCAGCTGCTGGGCATGGTGCTCAAAAACCGCAAGATGTTCCACACGCTGTTGCGCTCGGCCCGGGCCGTGCAGAAGCCCGTCACCGGGGGCACGCCCTATTTGCGCCACCTGCCCATGATCTTTGCGCGTGGGCAGGAGTTCAGGGCCCTGCCGGCCATCGCCGAGAAGGCCTTCCGCGACCAGTTCGAGGCCCTGAAGCCCCGCGTGGCGAACCCGAAGTACCGCGTGGCCCTGTTCTCCGGCTGCGTGCAGGACTTCGTGTACCCGGAGCAGGCCGTGGCCGCTGTGAAGGTTCTGGCCAAGCACAACGTGGCCGTGGACTTCCCCAAGGACCAGTCCTGCTGCGGCCTGCCGGTCCAGATGATGGGCGAGCGCGAAGCCACGCGCAGCGTGGCCGCGCAGAACGTGGCGGCCCTGGACCCGGCCAACTACGACTACATCCTGACCCTCTGCGCCTCCTGCGCCTCGCACCTGAAGCACGGCTACCCGAACATCCTGGGCAAGGACCCCAAGCTGGCGGTGAAGGTGCAGCAGTTCGCGGACCGCGTCATCGACTTCAGCTCCTTTGTGCACGACGTGCTGAAGGTCGAGGCTTCCGAGTTCCGCGCCGATGGCAGGAAGGTCACGTATCACGCGCCCTGCCACCTCTGCCGGGGCCTGGGCGTCACCACAGCCCCGCGCGAGCTCATGGTCACGGGTGGCCTTGAGTATCTGCCGGCCGAGGAGGAGGACGTGTGCTGCGGCTTTGGCGGCACCTACTCCATGAAGTTCCCGGAGTTGTCCGCGGAACTGCTGAAGAAAAAGCTTGCGAACGTGGAGAAGACCGGAGCAGAATTGCTGCTCACGGACTGCCCCGGCTGCATCATGCAGCTGCGCGGCGGGCTGGAGGCCAAGGGCAGCCGCATGCAGGTCAAGCACGTGGCCGAGGCCCTGGCCGAGCGGCTCAAATAGTCGAAACTGGATCATCCCGGAGGACCGCGACATGAAAGACGTGCGCAAGAAGGCCCGCGAGCTCATGACGGGCTATTGCAAGGTGTGTCCCATCTGCAACGGCAAGGCCTGCGCCGGGGAAGTGCCCGGCATGGGCGGCCTGGGCACGGGCTCCTCGTTCATGCACAACGTTTCGGCTTTGGCTGCCGTGCGTTTCAACATGCGCCTCATCCACGGGGCCGAGAGCCCGGACACCCAGGCCACGCTCCTGGGCCGCAAGCTGTCCATGCCCGTGCTGGCCGCGCCCATCGGCGGCGTGTCCTTCAACATGGGCGGCAAGATCACGGAACAGGAATACTGCGACGCGGTGCTCGGCGGCTGCGTGGACAAGGGCGTCATCGGCGCTACCGGCGACGGCGTGCCCCCGGTCATCCACGAGTCCGGCTTCGCCGCCATTAAGGGCCTTGGAGGGGCGGGCATCCCGTTCATCAAGCCCTGGGAAGACAAGGAACTCTACGAGAAGCTGGACCGGGCCGTGGCCACCGGCGCGGACATCGTGGGCATGGACATCGACGCCGCCGGCCTGGTGACCCTGCGCCTCATGGGGCGGCCCGTGGGGCCCAAGCCGCTGGACAAGCTGAGGGACATCATCGCTCACGTGCCCGCCAAGTTCATCCTCAAGGGCGTCATGACCCCGGACGACGCCAAGCGGGCGGTGGACGCCGGGGCTGCGGGCATCGTCGTCTCCAACCACGGAGGCCGGGTGCTGGACCACACGCCCGGCACTGCCGAGGCTTTGCCTGGGGTGGCCGCAGCGGTGAAGGGCCAGATCGCCATCCTGGTGGACGGCGGCGTGCGCACCGGCGGGGATGTGCTCAAGATGCTGGCCCTGGGCGCGGACGCCGTGCTGATCGGGCGGCCCTTCTGCACCGCCGCCCTGGGCGGGCTGAGGGAGGGCGTGGGCAAGTACCTGGACCAGGTGCGCGGCGAGTTGACGCAGGCCATGATCCTCACCGGCTGCGCCAGCGTGGCCGATGTGGACCGCAACATCCTGTTCGGGGCATAGCGCCAGACGCAGAAAAGACACCAAGGGAGCAATGCCAATGATCAAGCACATCGTCATGTGGACCCTGAAGGACGAGGCCGAGGGCGCGGGCAAGGCCGCCAACGCGCAGAGGATGAAGGAGCTGCTCTCGGCCCTGCGAGCGCTCATCCCGGTCATCCGCGAACTGGAGGTGGGCGTGGACGTGTTCGCAGCCAGCCCGGCCTGCGACGTGATCCTGTACACGGCCTTTGATACCCGCGCCGACCTCGACGCCTATCAGGCCCACCCGGAGCACCAGAAGGTGGTGGGCTTTGTGAAGCAGGTGGCGGCCTCGCGCAGCGTGGTCGACTACGAGGTCTAAGCGCACAGCTTCTTGAGGTCTGAGCGCTCCGCTCTTGGGGCCCTCGCAAACGGCCCGGTTTCCGGGCCGTTTGCTTTTGCTTGCTTTCATGAGGGAGTATTGTAATACTTGGATCCGGAATAGGTATCGTCAATGAGTAAGGGGGATATATGGGCCAGGAGAGCCGGGAGTGCAAGGTGCCGGAGATGCCGGAGGTGCGGGAGCTGCTGCGCCGGGCCGGCCTGAGCGAGAGCGCCCTGGGCAATGATTTGGGCGAGGGCGACCAGGCCTATGCGGACGCCCTGTATCTGCTCACCCGGATGCGCTTCACCCCGGACGAGTCGCGCTGTTATTGGAGCGAGATCATCCACCACATGGAGGCCCTGAACCTGGCCCTGGGACGCGATGTGGGCCTGCGCGTGACCGTGTGCGACTATTTCATGAACCTGCACCCCCGGATGCGCGAACCGGTCATCGTGGAGGTGCAGGTGCTCCTGCAAAAGGAGCGCGGCGCACTGGTGGATGAACTCACCGGGCTCTACAACCGCCGCTACTTCAACGACGCCATCCATCGCGAAGTGGAGCGCTTCAAGCGTTTTGGCCAGCGCTTCTCGCTGATCATGCTCGATGTGGACCACTTCAAGCGCTTCAACGACACCCATGGCCACTTGGCCGGAGACGATGCCTTGCAGGCCGTGTCCGGGGTCCTGCGCGACACGGCCAGGACCTTTGACCATGTGGTGCGCTACGGCGGCGAGGAGTTCGCCCTGATCCTGCCGCATACCGATGCCGACCAGGCCACGGCTGCGGCCGAGCGCCTGCGCCAGGCCGTGGAGCGGCAGCCTGTCCAGGTGCAGGACAAGGCCGTGCATCTGACCGTGAGCCTGGGCGTGGCCACCTTCCCCGAGGACGCCATCAACGCCCGCGATCTTGTGGGCCGGGCCGATGAGGCCCTGTACGAGGCCAAGCGCACCCGCAACCGCGCCTGTTCTTACACAGAGAAGAACCGCCAGTTCCCGCGCGCCCCCCTGGGCCTGACGATGCTCTTCGACAGCCCGGACCATGCGATGGTGACGGTCAGGGTGCTGAACATCAGCTTCGGCGGCCTGCTTTGCCAATCGCCTGCGGCCATCCTGCCCGGCACAAGGGTGGAGGTCATGCTGGACGGTGACCATCCCGGCGCGACCGACCTGCGCCTGGGGTGCCGCGTGGTGCGCCTGGAGCGCGAAGGCGAGGACGGACCCTACGAGCTCGCACTGACCTTTGAGGGCATTGGCGACGAGGTCCGGCGCGCCCTGGTGCGGCTGGTCGAACTGGATCAGGGGATGGGCATCTAGCTTGGGCCCGGGCCGCCCCTGGACAGCGCCTCAGCCCTGCCTTTTGCTGCGATATCTGTCCCTGTTGTCAGCGTGTTTCCCGGGTGCTACAGTTGCTTGACTGTGGCGGGTTTTGATCCCTGCCATGTCTGGGGGATTGATGTCTGGTCCGGGTAAGTCTGGCGCAGTGGGGAAGGCCCGCAGATGTGAGGCCCTGCTCCTGCGCATGGCCTTTGTGTCCTGCCTGCTGCTCACCTCGGTCCTTTGGGCCAGCCCGTCCAATTCAGCGCAGGGCTCGTCACAGGGTGTGGAGCAGGGCGCGGCGCATGGCGCCTCGGCCGGTCCGTTGGCCAGTTCAGCGGGCGCCTCCCAGCCGGAGAAGGTCCGCCTGCAGCTCAAGTGGCGGCACCAGTTCCAGTTCGCGGGCTACTACGCGGCCGTGGACAAGGGCTATTTTAGCGACGAAGGCCTGGAAGTGACCCTTGTCGAGGGCCGCCCCGGCATCATCCCTGCCCAGACCCTGGCGCGCGGCGAGGCCGAGTTCGCCGTGGATACCCCAGGGGTGATGCTGCAACGCCAGCAGGGGTTGCCCATCGTCGTCCTTGCCGCCATCTTTCAGCATTCGCCCACCATCATCCTGAGCCGTCTGGATTCTGGAATCAGCACGCCGCATGACCTGCGCGGCAAACGCATCATGATCGAGGCGGGCACTGATCCCGAGTTCCTGGCCATGCTGGCCAACGAGGGCATGGGGCCGGAGTCCTGCACCCTCGTGCCGCACAGCTGGACGATCGACGACCTCATCCAGGGCCGGGTGGACGCCCAGAGCGCCTACGTGACCGATGAGCCGCGGGGGATGATGAGGCGGGGGGTCGCCTCCGGCATCATCCGGCCCATGAACTATTCCATCGATTTCTACGGCGACTGCCTGGTGACCTCGGAGGCGCTGGCCCATGGGCGGCCGGAGCTGGTGGAGCGTTTCCTGCGCGCCACGCGCCGGGGCTGGCGCTATGCCATGGCCCACCCCCGCGAGATCGCCACCCTGATCCTCTCGCGCTACAGCCAGGTCAAGCCGCTGGACGACCTGCTCTACGAGGCCGAGGCCATGCGCGAGCTCATCCAGCCGGAGCTGGTGGAGATCGGGCACATGAACACGGAGCGTTGGCGGCAGATTGCTGGCAGCTTCGAGAAGTACGGCCTGCTGAAGCCGGGCTTTTCCGTGGACGACATGCTCTACGAGCGCGTGCGGGCCAAGGTCACAGCCAGGGAGCACCGTCTGGTTTGGCTTGGCGTGGCCGCCTTGGGCGCGCTCTTCCTGCTGGGCTGCGGGGTCGGCGTGGGGCTGCTTTTCTTCAACAGGCGGCTTCTCGGGCAGGTTGAGCTGCGCACCGCTGACCTTGCGGCCAGCGAGGAGAAGTTCCGGCTCCTGGTGGAGCACCAGACCGACTTTATGGTCAAGGTGGATACCAAGGGCCGCTTCCTCTACGCCAGTCCATCCTACTGCCGCACCTTCGGCAAAAGCGAGGACGAACTGCTGGGGCAGGCCTTCATGCCGCTGGTGCACGAGGACGACCGCGCCGCCACGGAGGACGCCATGCGCGGTCTCTTCGTCCCGCCGCACAAGGCGTACCTGGAGCAGCGCGCCATGACCGCAACGGGCTGGCGCTGGCTGGCCTGGGACGATTCCGTAATCCTCGGGCCCGACGGGGAGGTGGCGGAGATCATCGGGCTTGGCCGCGACATCACCGAGCGCAAGGAGGCCGACCTGGCCCTGCGCGAGGGCGAGCGCCGCTTCCACTCCCTGTTCGACAACATGGCCGAGGGCGTGGCCCTGCACAGCATGGAGCGCGACAGCTCGGGCCGCGTGGTGGACTACCGCATCGTGGACGTGAACCCGAGCTACTGCCGCATCCTCGGTGTGGAGAAGGCCGCCATGTGCCCCCGGAGGGCCACCGAGGCCTACGGGGTCTCCGAGGCGCCCTACCTGGAGCGCTTCGCCGAGGTGGTCGCCACCGGACGGTCCATCGGGTTTGAGACCTACTATCCGCACCTGGGGCGGTATTTCGTCATCTCCGTTGCCCCCTGGGGCGAGGACGGCTTCGCCACCATCTTCAGCGACATCACCGACCGCAAGGTGACCGAGCAGGCCCTGTCAGCCAAGACCCAGGAACTGGAGCAGTACTTCAACAACACCCTGGACATGCTCTGCATCGCGGACACGGACGGCAATTTCCGCCGCCTGAACCCGGAATGGGAGGCCGTGCTGGGTTACCCCGCCAGCGAGATGGAGGGCAAACGCTTCCTCGACTTTGTGCACCCGGACGACAGGGCGGCAACTGTGGACGTGCTCCAGAAACTCGCCGGGCAGAACAGCGTGGTGAACTTCGTCAACCGCTACCGGGCGCGCGACGGCAGCTACCGCTTCATCGAGTGGCGCAGCTTCCCGGTGGGCAGGACCATCTTCGCCTCGGCCCGCGACATCACAGCTCGCAAGAACGCTGACCTTGCCCTGCGCGAGAGTGAGGCCCAGTACCGGGGCATCTTCGAGCAGGCCGCCGTGGGCATCTGCCACTGTTCCCTTGAGGGCGTGTTCCTGCGTGTGAACCGCAGGATGACGGAGATTCTCGGCTATGGCGAGGCCGAGCTTCTGCGCCTGAACTTCCGCGACATCACCCACCCCGGCGACCTGGCCGAGGACCTGGAGCACGTGCGCCAGGTCCTGAACGGGCAAGCCAAGGGGTTTGACATGGAGAAGCGCTACATCCGCAAGGACGGCGCCATCATCTGGGTGCACTTGAGCGTGAGCATGGTCTCTGACCCTTCTGGCCAGCCGGCCTACTTCATCGGCGTGTTCGAGGACATCAGCGCACGCAAGACGGCCATGGCCGAGTTGGCAAACGCCAAGGCCATGCTCGATGCGGCCTTTGAGCAAAACCCCATCCCCATGGCCCTGGCCAGCGTGCCCGACGGTATCCTGCGCATCGCCAACAAGGCCTGCAAGGAGTTCCTGGCCATCGAGGACGAGCCGGATTATGTGGGCCGGCCCCTGCTGGAGATTCATCAGACCTGGCAGGAGTATGACCCTGATGGCCAGGCCGTGCCCATAACAAAGTTGCCCCTGGCCAAGGCCATGGCCGGGGAGACCACCAAGAACGCGCTCTATCGCATCGTGCGCAAGGACGGCGGAACGCGTTGGGAACTGGTCAGCGGCGCGCCGGTCTACAGCCGGGATGGGGAGATCATCGCCGCCTTCGTCACCTTCCCGGACATCACGGACCGGGTCTTGGCCGAGCAGGCCCTGGCTGTGGCCAAGGTCCAGGCCGAGGACTCCAACCGCTCCAAGAGCGAATTTCTGGCCAACATGAGCCACGAGATCCGCACGCCCCTGAACGGAGTGCTGGGCATGCTCCAGCTGCTCAAGGGCACGCCCATGGACGTGGAGCAGGGCAGCTACGTGGACAAGGCCCACGATGCGGCCCGGCGGCTGTTGGCGCTGTTGAGCGACATCCTCGACTTCTCCAAGATCGAGGCGGGCAAGCTGACCCTGCGCAGCGTGCCCTTTGCCCTGAAGGACGTCCTTGAGATGGTCGCAACCGTCCTCGGCGGCACAGCCATGAAGAAGGGCGTGTCGCTGCGCCTGAACACGGACAAGAGCGTGCCCGACCGCCTCATGGGCGACGACGCGCGCATCCGGCAGATCCTCTTCAACCTCGTGGGCAATGCGGTGAAGTTCACCGCTGCAGGCTCGGTGCGGGTGCAGGCCTGGGCGCGCGCCGGGCGCGGCGCGGACGGCCTTTGGCTGTACCTGAGTGTTGCCGACACCGGGGTTGGCATCCGTGAGGACAAGCTGGCCAGCATCTTCGACCGCTTCACCCAGTCCGACGTCTCCTACTCCAAGAATTTCGAGGGAGCCGGGCTCGGCCTGGCCATCGTGCGGCGCATCCTGGACCTCATGGGCGGCGACATCTGCGTGGAAAGCGAGCCCGGCCAGGGCACCACCATGATCGTGGTCCTGCCGCTCACGCCCGCTGCCGGGGCTGCCCCGCACTCGCGGCATGAAACCGACGACTCCCCGGCGCCGGGCGCCACGCCCCTGCGCATCCTCCTGGCCGAGGACGAGACCATCAGCCAGTTCGCCATGCGCGTGATGCTCCAGCGCATGGGCCACAGCGTGCTGGCCGTGGCCAACGGACGCGCTGCGGTGCAGGAGTTCAAAAGCGGCGTCTTCGACGCCATCCTCATGGACATCCAGATGCCGGAAATGGACGGGGTGGAGGCCACCCGCGCCATCCGTTCGGATGCGGACCTGGGCGACCGCACAGCAATTCCCATCATCGCGCTCACGGCCTATGCCCTGGAAGGCGACCGCGAAAAGTTTCTGGCCGCAGGCATGGACGACTACGTGACCAAGCCGGTGTCCCTGGGCGAGTTGCAGCGCGCCCTGGGCAAGGTGCGCCGCAGGGTTTAAAGGACTGGGCAGGAAAACCACTTGGCCTGGCGCGGCGATTGCGCTAAGCGGCTTCTCGCGCCGCACGCTGCACCGCGCCGGACGCGCCCAAACATTCGAGGAGCACGCCATGACCACAGATGACACCACCGGACTGAAGCACCTGGGTTCCGGCAAGACCAGCTACGCCTTCGGGGAGCCCACCGCCGCCATCCTGGAGGCCTTCCCCAACAAGTATCCGGACCGCGACTACCAGATCTGCTTCGAACACCCGGAGTTCACCAGCCTGTGCCCCAAGACCGGCCAGCCGGACTTCGCCGCCATCGAGATCACCTACATCCCCGATCAACTCTGCATCGAAACCAAGTCCCTCAAGCTCTATTTCACGGCCTACCGCAACCATGGTTCGTTCATGGAGACCATCACCAACAAGATCCTGGACGACCTGGTGAGCGTGTGCCGGCCCAGGCAGATGCAGGTGGTGGCCCTGTTCAATCCGCGCGGCGGCACCAGCCTCACCGTGACCGCCGAATACGTGAAGGACGACGCCGCACCCATGGGCACGCGGTTCTAACAGCGGGACAAGAGCCTCCGGCGGCCGGGGGGCATGATGCCCCCCGAACCCCCTCATCCCAAGCCAAAGGGCCGGGAAGAGCGTCAGCTCGGCCCGGCCCTTTGGCTTGGGCTGTGGCGGCAAGGGCGATGGCGTCGGTTTGGCCTGGCCCTGGCAATGCGCACGGGTTTTTCGTCGCAGACTCCGAAAAGCCCCGCGCGCGGTTGGCCTCATTTTTAGCGGGTTGGTGCTTGGAGCAGGTGCGTTTGCGCCCGCGCTTCGCAGGCGGTCCTGCGCCGAGGCCCTAGTGCGTCACGGAAACCATGCCCCGTCCGGGCGAGAAGATGTAGGTGCCCTCGCCGTTCCAGCGGAACTTGAGGGAGTGGGGCGTGCAGCCGTAGGTATAGTCCAGTTCCAGGATCCTGATCACCGACTCCCGGCAGCGGCGCTCCTCCCCCTGCCGCCACAGGCCCACCGGGAACTTGAAGCATTCCGCCAGGCGCTCTTTCCGCCAGCGGTTGTCCCCGAGCCTGCCCAGCCCGTCGCCGCGCTCGTTGATGACGAACTCCTGGGCCACGACCCCCTGGCGCCGGCTCTCCCTGCGGCGCGTCAGCACCATGACGTCCGGGCTTGTGGCCGAGGGCACTGGCCCGCGGATGGTGATGGCCGGGTGGTCCGGCGGGGTCTCGGGCGTGCGCGTCACGTTCGTGGGCCGCAGGACCAGCTCGCGGTCGCCGTCCCAGGGGGCGCCGGAGTACAGCTCCGGCGGGATGAAGCGCACCAGCGGCGCACCTTTTGCGTCACCTTCGGTGGCGTTTTCCCAGGCCGTGCCGGAGAGCTCGGGGCATTGGAAGCTGGCGGCCATGGCCGGTCGCCAAAGGGCCAGCAGGATCAGGGCCGCCATGAGGCTGGTCAGGTGCAGACAGAGGCGGCGCTCAAGGTGGGGCATGGGGGCTCCTGGCGTTTTGCGGCTTCCCGCATGAAGACGAAAACTTAGACGCCAGCGCCCCCAATAAACCCGATGAATCCGGCCGCCCGCAGGCAGCAGGCCGGGCATGCGCCGCAGCCGTAGCCCCAGGCGTGGCGGGTTCCGCGGCTCCCCTGGTAGCAGGTGTGGGTGTGCTCCAGGATGAGCTCCACCAGGGCGTCGCCGCCGAGGTCCTGGGCCAGGCCCCAGGTCTGGGCCTTGGTCAGCCACATGAGCGGGGTGTCGATGACCAGGCGCGCCTGCATGCCCAGGTTCACGGCCACCTGCAGGGCCTTCATGGTGTCGTCGCGGCAGTCCGGGTAGCCGGAGAAGTCCGTCTCGCACACGCCGGTGACGATGTGCTTGATGCCCCGGCGGCAGGCCTGGGCAGCGGCCAGGGTCAGGAAGATGAGGTTGCGGCCCGGCACAAAGGTGCTCGGCAGGTGTGACGCGGTCATGGAGATCTCCACGTCGTGGGTCAGCGCGGTCTCGCCCAGCTGCTGGAACACGTCCAGGGTCAGCAGCGTGTCCGGGCCGAGCCTGGTGTCCCAGAGGGGCGAAAGCGCGCGCAGGCGGGACACAACCTCGGTGCGGCAGGAGAGCTCCACCGCGTGGCGCTGGCCGTAGTCAAAGCCCATGGTCTCCACCCGCTCAAAGCGCGTAAGGGCCCAGGCCAGGCAGGTGGCGGAGTCCTGCCCGCCGGAAAAGACGACCAGGGCGCTGTCGGCAGTGTGTTCCATTGTCACCACTCCTGAAAATCAGACGCCGCGCGCGTCCGGCGGCCAGATGTGCTTGTGCTGCTGCAGGTTCAGGCGCACGCGGAGCCTGTCGGCCAGGATCCAGGCCGCCAGCTCGGCCGGGGCCAGGGCTCCGAACAGGGGCGAGGCGTTGACCGTGTTGCGCGCGGTGTCGATGCGCGGCAGCAGGGAGAGCATGTGGATGTAGTCCTCGCGGTGGCCGATGACGAATTTGACCTCGTCGCGTGCGCGCAGGCGCGAGAGGTTGTGCAGGTCCATGCGCTGGGCCTCGCCGCTGCTTGGTCCCTTCATGTCCATGATGGCGATGGCTTCCGGCGGCAGCAGGCGGATGTCCAGGCTGCCGTTGGTCTCCACAAGCACCGTGAGCCCAAGCCCGGCCAGGCGTGCCGCCAGTTCCGGGGTTTCTTCCTGCAGCAGCGGCTCGCCCCCGGTGATCTCCACGAGTCGGCATCCGGAGGCGCGCACCTCGTCCGCGAGGTCGCCTACGCTGCGGGCCGTGCCGCCCTCGTGGGCATAGCTGCTGTCGCACCAGGAGCAGCGCAGGTTGCAGCCCGCGAGGCGCACAAAGGCGCAGGGCCAGCCGGCAAAGCTCGACTCGCCCTGGATGCTCAGAAAGGTCTCGCAGACTTGCAGGCTCAAGGCGCTTCCCAGTAGGTGACGCCAGCGCCCGGGGTCTCGGCCACATGCACCCGGGAGATGCGGGCCGCGCCGGAGTTCGGCCCGGCGGCCAGCAGGCGCGACAGCTCCTGGTACAGGTGCCGGGCGATGTTCTCCGCCGTGGGGTTCTGCCCGGCAAAGGGCGCGAGGTCGTTCAGGAAGACGTGGTCCAGGCTGCTGATGGCCTCCTTGACCAGGGCCTTGATGTCGCGGAAGTCCAGGCCCATGCCCAGGCCGTCGAGTTCGGTGCAGAGGACGAACACCGTGACGCCCCAGTTGTGGCCGTGGGTGTTCCTGCAGTTGCCGGGGTAGCCGTCGAGCCGGTGCGCGGCGCAGAATTCCGCGCTCACGGAGAGTTCGTAGTTGCGTGTCATGGGCCGGATGTAAGGCTTCGCTGCGGGTGCGTCAACACCGCTTAAAGCGGCTAGTTCCAGGCATAGGCCGCCATGGACAGCACGCCATAGGTGTAGCCGTCGTGCAGCCGCAGGCCTGTGACGCCGCCAGCGCCCGTTGCCGCGCCCAGCGCCGCGCCCAGTGTGACAATCAGCGGCAGGTAGTGGTCCGGCGTGGGGTGGTTGCGCGGGCCAAAGGGTCCCTGTGCCAGATAGTCCAGCAGGGCCGCCGTGTCGCCAGCCTCGATGCGCGCCGTGAGCCAGTCGGCGAAGGCCTTGGCGTAGGGCACCGGGGCTTCCTCTCTGCCGTGGCTGAAGGCCTCGCGCAGGTTGTGGGTGGCGTTGCCGCTGGCCATGATGAGCACGCCCTCCTGGCGCAGGGGGGCCAGGGCGTGGCCCAGCTCCAGGTGGTGCTCGGGCGGCAGGTGCGACTGGATGGACAGCTGCACCACCGGGATGTCGGCCAGGGGGTGCATGAGGCTGAGCGGCACCCAGGCCCCGTGGTCCAGGCCGCGTTGCTCGTCCAGGGCGGCGGGTATCTGCGCGTCGAGGAGCAGTTTGGCCGCGCGTTCTGCCAGCCCCGGATCGCCGGGCGCGGGGTAGGTCAGGTCGTAGAGCTCGTCCGGGAAGCCGTAGAAGTCGTGCATGGTCTGCGGGCGCGGGCCCGAGCCCAGGCGCGGGGCTGTGGTGTCCCAGTGGGCGGACACGCAGAGGATGGCCTTGGGCCGGGGCAGGGTCTGGCCCAGGGTGCGCAAAAAATCTCGCGTGGGCACCGGGTCCGTGACCAGGGTGGGCGCGCCGTGGGAAACGAAGAGGGTCGGCAGGACGGTCGGCATGGGCAGACTCCTGGTGTTTGGACGGACGTGTGTACAACATAGTCATTTTGCTCGCCATGGCAAGGCCCCCCTGTACAGTGCCGGGGGTTTCGTGCATACACTCATGTCAGCCCCCAGGGGCGAAACCATGACTGCACCCACGAAACCGGAGGATCGTCCATGAGCTTCAAAATCACCGACAGCGTGACCTGGGTGGGCAAGCGGGACTGGGAGCTGCGCCATTTCCACGGCCAGGAATATTCCACCCACCGCGGCTCCACCTACAATGCCTACCTGGTGCAGGACGAGAAGACCGCGCTCATCGAGACTGTGTGGGCGCCCTTTGCGGGCGAGTTCATCCAGCAGTTGCAGGGCGTGGTGGACCTGAAGCGCATCGACTACGTCATCGCCAACCATGCCGAGAGCGACCACAGCGGCGGCCTGCCGGAGCTCCTGCGGCTCATTCCGGAGGTGCCGGTCTACTGCACCGCCAACGGGGTCAAGTCGCTCAAGGGGCACTACCACCAGGACTGGAACTTCCAGGTGGTCAAGACCGGCCAGCGCCTGAGCCTGGGGAGTCGTGAGCTCATCTTCATCGAGGCGCCCATGCTGCACTGGCCGGACACCATGTTCTGCTACCTGACCGGCGAAGACATCCTGTTCAGCAACGACGCCTTCGGCCACCACCTGGCCTCCGAGAGCATGTACAACGACCTCGTGGACCCCTGCGCCCTCATGGAAGAGTGCATCAAGTACTACGCCAACATCCTGACCCCCTTCAGCGCGCTGGTGAAGCGCAAGATAGAGGAGTTCGCGGGCCTCGGGCTGCCGCTCAAGATGATCTGCCCCAGCCACGGCACCATCTGGCGCGACAACCCCATGCAGATCGTGACCAAGTACCTTGAGTGGGCGGGCGACTACCAGGAGCACCAGGCGGTCATCGTCTACGACACCATGTGGAACGGCACCCGGCGCATGGCCGAGGCCATTGCCGAAGGCCTGAGCCAGGCCGATCCGACCCTGACGGTGAAGCTCTTCAACGCCGCCCGTGGCGACAAGAACGACATCGTCACTGAGGTCTTCCGCTCCAAGGCCCTGCTCGTGGGCTCGCCCACCATCAACCGGGGCTTTCTCTCGTCCATCGGCGGCTTTCTGGAGCTGGTGCGCGGCCTGGGCTTCAGGAACAAGAAGGCTGCGGCCTTCGGGGCCTACGGCTGGAGCGGCGAGTCGGTGAAGCTGCTCACCGCGCATCTGAAGGAGAGCGGCTTCGAGGTCCCGAAGGAGGGCGTCCGGGCCATGTGGAACCCCGACGGCGACGCGCTTGAGCAGTGCCGGGCCTTTGGCCGGGACTTCGGTCAGGGGCTCATGGGCTGACGGGAGCGGGCGGGGGAAGAATAGCCTCCGGCGGCCAGGGGCTCCGCCCCTGTACCCCGCCAGAGGGCCTGAGGCCCTCTGGACACCCCATGACGCGGAAAGGGCTGATTCAGGAGGAACCTGAATCAGCCCTTTCCGCTGTCGGTGACACAAGATTCCGAAGCCCCTGCCACGGCGAAGGCCCGGGTCGGGCTTCCTGCCTGAGCCGGGCCTTCGCCGTAATGAGGGGGTCCGGGGGGAATCATTTCCCCCGGCGGGGTCAAGGGGCGGAGCCCCTTGTCCTGCCCTTGTCCTGCCAGGCGCGGCAAT
>CAZXZF010000032.1:0-8948 GCA_964645095.1 uncultured Desulfocurvus sp.
TGAACTCCGATTTCTGGGGCACCACCACGGCGGTCTTGGCAAAGACGACGATGACGAGGAAGGCCAGGATGACGAGAATGAAGACGCCTGCGTCCATGGCTATTTTCCCCCTGTGGCCGGGCGCACGTTGTACGCGCCGGTGTCGTGTTTGGTCAGGCCCAGGATGACCACGTTCTCGCCCTCGCCGATGTCGCAGCTGGCCTCCGCGCGCCAGAAGCTGCCCCGGAACTTGATCTCGCCGGGCACGGTTGGCGTGATGGCCCGTGTGACCAGCGCGGCCTTGCCTGCCGCGTTGTCGTCTGTTCCGGCATTCGGCCCGGCGTCCCTTCCGGCGTTTTGTCCGGTGTTTTGCCCCGAGCCTTGGCCCGGTTCGTCATCGGCCTGGGCCTGGACGCGGCCCTGGAACACGCGCAGGAACATGCGCCGGAGCAGGCCCACCCCGGCCAGGGACACGGCCAGGAAGACCACGAACTGCCCGCCCACGCTCACGCCCGTCCAGGCGGAGAAGGCGGCCACAAAGGCCCCCAGGGCGAAGAACAGCAGCACAAAGCCGGGCAGGGCCATCTCCGCCAGGAGAAAGACCGCGCCCGCCAGGAACCAGAGCACATGCGCAGAATAGAGCCAGCCCATGACGGACACCCTCCACCGTATCCTGCACACATACGCCATTGCTCGGCCCACGGCAAGGGCGCGGCTTTCCCCGGCGCTGGCCCCGGATGCGGCCCCCGGATGCGGTCGGCGGATGCGGTCGGCGGCGGGCTAATGCACCCCGTCCCTTGCGCCGATAAGGGAGGGAACAGGAGAGAGTACCATGAACAGCCAGAACGCCTCCGCCGCCCAGCACTACCTGAACCCGCTGCACGTGTATTGCAGGCTCTGCGACCTGGGCCTGCCGAGCCCCGTGGCCCGGACCATCTCCGCCGGATATGAGCGCGTGCTCTACCGCCCGGCCTCCGGAACCGCAGGCGCCCCGGCCAAGACCGGCTCGCGTTAGCCCCGGGGCCGCCGCCCCGATTCTTAAGCCCGCCTTGACAGAAGCGCCGCCTGGGGCGAATATCCGCAGGCGCGAGCCCGCCGGACCTGGTCCTGCGTCCGCGCCGCGCCAGCCACCCGGCTCCCGCCATGCCACGGAGGACCAGCATGCCCAAGCACGACGCCCCCAAGGCTGATTTCGCCTGCCAGCCCGCCGATCCGCTCGTCAACCCCCACGCCGACCCCCACGCCGGGGCCCCGGCCTGCCCGACGCAGAACCCCCGCGACCTGAAGCACGAGGCCGAGCGCGCACGCATGATCATCGAGACCCTGCCCTACATCCGCGAGTTCGCCGGGCAGACCGTGGTCATCAAGTACGGCGGCAACGCCATGATCGACGAGAACCTGAAGCAGAGCTTCGCCAAGAGCGTGGTGCTGCTGAAATACGTCGGGGTCAACCCGATCATCGTGCACGGCGGCGGCCCGCAGATCGGGCAGATGCTGAAAGCCCTGAACATCCAGTCGCATTTCCGCCAGGGCCTGCGCGTGACGGACGGCGCCACCATGGACGTGGTGGAGATGGTCCTCGTGGGCAAGGTCAACAAGGAGATCGTGAACCTCATCAACCTGGCCGGGGGCAGGGCCGTTGGCCTGTCCGGCAAGGACGGCATGCTCATCCGCGCCGAGAAGAAGGAGCTGGCCATCGAGAGCGCCGACGCCCCGCCCGAGATCATCGACCTCGGCATGGTCGGCGAGGTGGTCAGCATCGAGACCGGCGTGCTCAAGTCGCTCATGGGCGTGGGCATCATCCCGGTCATCGCGCCCGTGGGCGTGGACGACCTCGGCAACACGTACAACATCAACGCCGACTCCGTGGCCGGGGCCGTGGCTGCGGCCATCCGCGCCAAGCGCCTGCACCTGCTTACAGACGTGCCCGGCGTGCTGGACCGCGACAAGAAGCTCATCCCCTCCATGACCAGCACCCAGGCCTTTGAGGCCATCGAGCGCGGCGTGGTGGTGGGCGGCATGATCCCCAAGCTGCAGTGCTGCCTGGAGGCGGTGCTTGGCGGCGTGGACAAGGTCCACATCATCGACGGCCGCGTGGAGAACTGCGTGCTGCTGGAGATGTTCACCCCCTGCGGCATCGGCACCGAAATCACCCGCTGAGAAGCACAAGGAGTTCCCCCCATGCGCGCCATCGCCGTCGTCGGCTACAAGAAATCCGGCAAGACCACCCTGGCCATGGAGCTGGCCCAGGCCCTGAAAGCCCAGGGCCTCACCGTGACCCTGGCCAAGCACTCGCACCACGGCTTTGACGAGAAGCCGGACACCGACACCGCGCGCTTCCGCGAGGCCGCGGACATGGTCCTGGGCTTCTCGCCCGGCGGCAGCTTCGTGTCCTGGCCCATTGAGCGCCCGCTGGCCGACCTCATGCCCCTGGTCAGCACCGACATCCTGGTGCTTGAGGGCGGCAAGACTTTGGGCGTCATGCCGCGCATCATCATTGCGCCCGACGAGGCCACAGCCAACGACCTGGACCCGGACCTGGCCCTGGCCGCCTATGGCGACGCGGCCCTGGAAGGGGTCATGGCCACCCGCGACATCGCGGGCCTGGCGCGCATCGCGGCCAACGGCGGCTTCCTGCTGCCCGGGCTGGACTGCGGCGGCTGCGGACGCGAGAACTGCCGCGCCCTGGCCGTGGAGATCGTGGCCGGGGAGGCCAGCGAGGCCGACTGCGTGGCCATGAACGGCGAGCTCAAGATCAACGTGGGCGGCCAGCCCCTGGCGCTCAACCCGTTCATCGAGCGCATGCTGCGCGGCGGCATCCTGGGCATGCTGCGCGAGCTCAAGGGCTTCGGCCCCGGCCCCGTGGACATCCGCCTGGGCTGAGGCCTGCGCCGCACCCCTCATAATGATCGGACCAGCATGACCGCACCTGCCAAGACCCTGGACGGACACGGATTTTTGAGCGTTGTCAGCCGCGCGGAGTTCGCCGCGCTCCTGGCCTCGGTTGCGCCCCTGGCGGCCGAGGACATGGCCGTCGAGCAGGCCCTGGGCCGCGTGCTGGCCCGCGGCGTCAAGTCGCCGGAAAACCTGCCCCAGACCGCGCGGGCCTGCATGGACGGCTACGCGCTCAGCGCCCGCGACGTGTTCGGCGCGAGCGAGACCAACCCGGCCTATGTGGACTGCGTGGCCGACCTGCGCATTGACTGGGCGGGCAACGGAGCAGGCGGCGCTGGCGACGTGCGCCTCGGCCCGGGCCAGGCCGCGCGCATCCCCACCGGCGGCAGCCTGCCGGACGGGGCCGACGCCGTGGTCATGGTCGAGCACACCGGTCAGCTTGGAGGTGGCCAGCCCGGTGCAGCAAACCCGGAGATCATTGAAACAATCGAAGTGCGCAAGAGCGCCGCGCCCGGCGAGAACGTCATGCTCCCGGGCGAGGACATGGGCCAGGGCGACGTCGCGCTGCCACAGGGCCGCACCCTGCGCGCCCAGGATATCGGGCTGCTCTCGGCCCTGGGCATCACCCGCGTCCGCGTGGGCAGGCGGCCCCGCGTGGGCGTGCTCTCCACCGGCGACGAGCTGGTGCCGGCCAGCGCCACCCCGCGCCCCGGCCAGATCCGCGACGTGAACTCCTGCGCGCTGTGCTGCCTGGCGGTCGAGGCTGGCGCAGAGGCCGTGGCGCTCGGCATCATCCCCGACGACCTGCCGCGCATCACCGCCGCCCTGGCCGCAGCCCTGGCACAGTGCGATGTGGTGCTCTTGTCCGGCGGCAGCTCGCTGGGCGCGCGCGACCACACCAATGCCGCCATGCTGGCCCAGCCGGGGGCTGCAATCCTGGCCCACGGCATCGCCATGAGCCCCGGCAAGCCGACCATTTTGGCCAAGGTCGGGGCCAAGGCCGGGGGCAAAACGATCATCGGGCTGCCAGGCCAGGTGACCTCGGCCCAGGTGGTCATGTCCGTGCTCATCAAGCCCTTTCTGCGGCACCTGGCGGGCGACGGCTCGGCCCTGTCCGCCGCGCCGCCCACCTTTGTGGCCGAGCTCTCGCGCAACATCGCCAGCCGCCCCGGGCGCGAGGACTTCGTGCGCGTGCGCCTGGAGGCCCGGCCCGGTGCCGTGCCCCTGGCGCATCCGGTGCTGGGCAAGTCCGGCCTGCTCAAGACCCTGCTCGAGGCCGACGGGCTCATCAGTGTGCCTGCCAACGCCGAGGGCCTGTACAAGGGCGCGCTGGCGCCCGTGTTCCGGTTGTAGTGGCGCCCAATGAATATTTGACGATGCAACGACACCAGGGTCGTGCCGAGGGGTGCTGAACAAGCCGGGAAAGAATCTTCCCTGCGTGTAGTTGTTCGGGCTGTTGTTTTTTGTTACCGGAGGTTCTGTGAATAGCGTGGGCCATGCTTGGACATGCCCAAAAAGGAAATGGGATGGCCATTCAGTACGCGCCTGATGTCGGAATGCTTTTGCTTTGTGACTTTCGTGGGACCATGCCCCCAGAAATGAATAAAAAACGGCCAGTCGTAGTTTTGGCCAGCATTTCTTATAGGCTATGTGTTGTTGTTCCCTTAAGCACGACGGAGCCGACGCCGAAAAGAAGTTGTCATTGCGCAGTGTACACACCTGACCCATTGCCCGCTCCTTACGATTCCGAGTCTCACTGGGCGAAGTGTGATATGCTTTGCACCGTTTCTTATGATCGCCTTTTCTTGCCGCACCGTGGGAAGGACAACAATGGCAAGCGAATCTATGACATGAAGAAAGTTTCTGCCCATGACTTAAATGAGGTCAGGAAGTGTGTTGCGATTGTGCTTTCCTTGCCTCTTCCTGGTTGACAGAAAACAATATTGGCTCTATATTCTGACTGTCTGCACCGCAAGGTGCCAAGTCCTCAGGGCTCGTCCGTGAGGCCGTAGCGGAAGGGAGATTGCAATCCACCGCTTCGTCTGAAAGCCCCGCCCCGCGGGGCCTTTCTTTTTTTCCTCAGACCCTCCGAACCATCCGGCTTCCGCAAGGGGCCTTGTGACAAACGGCGCACGCCTTGACTGCAAGGCCGCGCGGCCCTACCTTCCACGCCTGCCCCCCGATCCAGGGATTGGAGCGGGCCGTCCCGGACAGAACGCCCAGCACCCCATGCGAGGAACGCCATGCCGCAGAAACAGCGCACCGCCCCGGACATCCTGGCCGCCAAGGGCCAGAAGAAGCTCGCCGTGCTCACGGCCTACGACTATCCCACCGGCCTGCTCGCCGACGAGGCCGGGGCCGACGTCATCCTCGTGGGCGACTCCCTCGGCATGGTCTGCCTGGGCCTGCCGGACACCCTGGGCGTGACCATGGCCGACATGCTGCACCACGCCAGGGCCACGGCCCGCGCCGTAAAAAGCGCGCTGCTCGTGGCCGACATGCCCTTTCTGTCCTACCAGACCGGCATCGAGACGGCCGTGGCCAATGCCGGGCGCTTCCTGCAGGAGTCCGGCGCGCGCGCCGTGAAGGTCGAGGGCGGGGCCGAATTCGTCCCGCACATCAAGGCCATGCTGGCCGCAGGCATCCCGGTCATGGGGCACATCGGGCTGACCCCGCAGCAGGTGGCCGTGCTCGGCGGGTTCAAGGCCCAGGGCAAGACCGCCCGCGCCGCCAAGAAGCTCGTGGAGGCCGCGCACGCCCTGGCCGAGGCCGGGTGCTTCTCCCTGGTGCTGGAGGCCGTGCCCGCCGAGGTCGCCGCGCGCATCACGAGCGAGATCGACATCCCGACCATCGGCATCGGGGCCGGGCCGGACTGCGACGGCCAGGTGCTGGTGTTCCACGACATCGTGGGCCTGTGTCCGGGCCTGCGGCCCAGCTTCGTCAAGCAGTACGCCGACCTCTGGACCCCGGCCCGCGAGGCGCTCAGCGCCTATTGCGCCGAGGTGCGCGCAGGGCAATTCCCGGCCGAGGGCCAGACCCGGCGCATGGCCGCAGACGAGCTGGCGGAGTTCAGCGCCGCCTCGGAATACGGGGACGCGTAAGACCGCCCATGCCCCTGCACGCCGTTTCCGAAACCCTTACGCTGACCGCGCTCTGGCACGGGCTGGCCGTGCCCTTGTCGCGCCTGCTTTTGTCCGTCAGCGTTGGCCTGTTCATCGGCACGCTCATCGAGGCCCTGCACTGGACCCGGGCCGTGGCCAAGATCGCCCAGCCCCTTGTCCGCCTGGGCCACCTGAGCGACGTGGCCGGGGCCAGCTTCTCGCTCGCGTTCTTTTCCGGCGCAGCGGCCAACGCCATGCTCGCCGAGGCCCACGAGCGGGGCGACATGACCCGGCGCGAGGTCATGCTCTCGAACCTCTTCAACAGCCTGCCCACGTACTTTCTGCACCTGCCCACGCTGTTCTTCATCGCCGCGCCGTTCATCGGCCAGGCCGCGGTGCTCTACGTGAGCCTGACCGTGGCTGCGGCGCTGCTGCGCACGCTGGGCATCGTGCTTTTGGGCCGGCTGACCCTGCCGCCCCTGCCCGAGGGCTGCGTGCCCTGCCTGCTGGCCGAGGAGCCCAAGTGGGACTGGCGCGCGGCGCTTGGCAAGACCTGGCAGCGCTTTAAGCGCCGCCTGCCGCGCATGGTCTACTACACCATCCCCATCTACGTGGCCTTCTTCTTTCTCAAGCGTTGGGGCGTGTTCGACGCCATGGAGACGTACATGGCCGAGCACGTGTCCTTCCTGTCCTGGTTGCCGCCCCAGGCCATGGGCATCATCGGCTTCCACATGGCGGCCGAGACCACGGCGGGCTACGCCGCGGCGGGCGCGCTGGTGCAGACCGGCGGGCTGACGCTGAAGGAGCTGGTGCTGGCGCTGCTCGTGGGCAACATTCTGTCCTCGCCGGTGCGCGCGGTGCGCCACCAGTTCCCGTACTACGCGGGCATCTTCAAGCCCGGCCTGGCCATGAACCTGATCATCTCCAACCAGGCCCTGCGCGTGGCCAGCATCCTGCTGGTGACGCTGGGCTACGCCCTCTGGGGCTAGAGCCGAAGCCGGAGGGCCGCCACCCCGCGCCTGTCCCGTCCTTGACCTCCCCGGCCTGATTACGTATTCTCCGCCAAGCTCGAAACCCGTGCCCCACCGCCAACCCCCGGAGGGACCATGACCCGCCGCGCCGCCATGCTCCTGATGACCCCCTTCATGACTCCCCTCCTGAGCATCATCATCCTGTGCGCCCTGGCCCTGCCCGCCCTGGCCGAGAGCCGCAGCGCCCTCAGTACGCAAGCCAAGGCCCTGCGCGCTGCCGGCGACCTCGTGCCCTACGCGCCGCCCCAGGCCGTTTTGAAAGCCCTGTTCACCGCGGACGAGGACGCGCCCAGGGGCGTCTTTGGCCCGGTGTCGGCCTTTGTTGCGACCCGCGCCTGCCCCACCACCTGGCTCATCGAAAAGGGCGAGCTGACGCGCATCGAGGAATTGGCCGCCCGCAAGGGCATTCCTCCCTATGAATTCAGCCTGACCCTGGAGGAGGACTGCCCGGCCAAGGTGACCCACGCGGTGTTCGTGATCTCGCCCGGCAGCACGCCCGAGGCCTGGCTCAAGTGGCGCAGCCAGTTCCACGGCCGCAAGGCCGAGGGCCACTACGGCGCGGCGCTGGCCGGCCTGAAGAAGGCCGAGGCCGCAGGGCTGGCCCCCACGGCGGAGCTGCGTTTCTTGGCCGTGAACGGCGAACTGCTGATGAAGAACCTTGAGGACGTGCTGCGCGCCGAGAACAGGCTTGCGCCCGTGTTCGACCTCGAAAAGGGCGCGCGCACAGGCAAGTAGCCTCTGCAGAAGGACATACAGCCATGGCCGGACGCGCACGGATCGAAAACAGGGGGAGCGCCAGCAGCGGGCAGCGCCTGGCCTCGCTGGCCGTGCTGGCGCTGCTTTGCGCCATCGCCGCCTTTCTGCTGGTCCGGCAGCCGCGCCTGAACCCGGCGGTGGAGGTGTCCCTGCGCGCGCCCGCGCCCAAGGCCGGAACTGCCATGACTTCGGGCGCAGCCGGGACAACCGCCGGGGGTGCCGGGGCAACTGCTCCTGGGCCGGAGGACGCGGCAGCGGCACCCAATGCCGCCGCGCCCGGAGCCAAAACAGCGGCCCTGGCGAGCCTGCTTCCGGACGCCGCGCCGGGCGTCAAGGCCCTGGCCGCAGCGGAGTCCTTCAACCCCGCCACCCTTTCGGACAAGATCGACGGCAAGGCCGAGATGTACCTGGCCGCCGGGTTCGCGGCCATGAGCTGCCGCAGCTATCAGGCCCAGGCCAGCCCGTCAGCCCAGACGTCCGCCCAGGCACCGACGCGCATCGAGCTGTACCTGTACCGCATGAAGTCCGTGGACGCGGCCTTTGCCGTGTTCAGCGGCCAGCGCAGGCCGGGCTCGGCCCAGAGCGGGCTGGCCAAGAACGGCTACCTCACCGAGAACGCGCTGTTCCTGACCAGCGGCCCCAACTACCTGGAGGTCATCGCCGACCGCGCAGGCACGCGCCCGGCCCTGGAGGCCCTGGCCAAGGCCGTGCTGGCCGGACTGGAGCCTGCCCAGGGCGCCGCCGGAGACGCGAAATCCGATGCCAAGCCCGGCGAGAAGCTCGGCGAGAAATCTGGCGCCAAATCCGCCGCCGATTTCCAGCCCCCGGACCTGTTCCCCAAGGCCGGGCTCAAGGCCGACAGCCTGCGCCTGGCCGTGGCCGACGCCTTCGGCTGCCAGGGGCTGACCAGCGTGTACACGGCGGAGTACGATTCCAGCCGGTCCGGGGCCGCAGCCCTGCTCTCGCGCCGCAAGAACCCTGCCGAGGCCGTTGCGCAGCTCAAGCTCTACCAGCGTTTCCTCACGGACAACGGCTTTGCCGCGCAGCCCGCCCCAGCCGGGGCCCCCAGCGGGGCAGTGGTGCTGACCCTGGAGGGCATCGGCGTGGAACTCTTGTTCACGCGCGGGCCGTGGCTGGCCGGGGTGCACGAGGCCTTGACCCTGGACGCGGCCCTCAGGCTGGCCGC
>CAZXZF010000032.1:9048-16900 GCA_964645095.1 uncultured Desulfocurvus sp.
TGCGCGGCAAGCCCGGGCGCATGGCTGTTGTGCGCGGCAACCCCAAACAGATCGGCAGCCCGGACCGCAGGGCCATGCTGGCGCGCGCGCTTAATGCCCTGGGCGGCCTCGGCGCGTTCATCAAGCCCGGCGACCGCGTGCTGCTCAAGGTCAACGCGGCCTTTGCCACCTCGCCGCTGCTCGGGGCCACCACGCACCCGGACCTGGTGGCCGCGGTGACCAGCCTGTGCCTGTCCGCCGGGGCCGCCTCGGTGGCGCTCACCGACAACCCCATCCACAGCCCGGAGAGCTGCTTCGCGCTCACCGGCATTGGCGAGGCCGCCGCGAAAAGCGGAGCAAAGGTCATTCTGCCCAATGAGGCCCTGTTCGCGCCCGTGAGCGTGCCCCCATCCGGCAATATCGGCGGCCGCCTCATCCGGGACTGGCCCGCGCTCACCGGGGCCTTCAAGGGGGTCACCAAGCTCATCGCGCTCTCGCCGGTGAAGGACCACCACCGCGCCGGGGCCTCCATGACCCTCAAGAATTTCTACGGCTTCCTGGGCGGGCGGCGCAACGTGTTCCACCAGGACATCAACGGGATCATCGCCGAGCTGGCGCTGCTCGTCCGGCCCACCCTGTGCATCCTGGACGGCGTGACCGTGATGCTGGCCAACGGCCCCACGGGCGGCTCGCTCTCGGACTTGAAGGCCATGAACGTCCTGGCCGTGGCGACGGACCCCGTGGCTGCCGACGCCTTTGGCATGGAGCTCCTGGGCCGCGCCCTCACCGAGGCCCCGTACATCGCCCTGGCCCAGACCGCAGGCGCGGGCAGCGCGGACTACAAGGCCCTGAATCCGCACTTCCTGGACCTGGGGGCCTGAGCCATGCCAATGGACATCCGCCCCAACATGCGCATCGTCATTGCCCGCCGCGTCAGCCAGGTCTTCTTCGTGCTGCTGACCCTCTGGCTCTGTGCCGTGACCACCCTCGGGGCCTCGTTCTGGCGGCTGTCCGGCTGGCCGGTGAACTTCATCCTCCAGCTCTCGCCGCTGACCGCCCTGGGCACGCTCCTGTCCACGCATTCCTGGTACCAGCCGCTGCTCTGGGCCGTGCCCGTCATCGCGCTGACAGCCTTCCTGGGCCGGGTCTTCTGCGGCTTCGCCTGCCCGCTGGGCGCGCTCAACCAGGCCCTGGGCTGGCTGGCAAGGCGCGTGACGGCGAAGTTCCCCGGCGCGCGGGGCCAGGCCTTGCGCGCCCGCCTGGCCGACAACCGCCACAGCCCCTGGCAGGCGGCGAAATACTATGTCCTGGTGTTCCTGCTGGCCGCGGCCTGCTTCGGCAGCCTGCAGACCGGCCTGCTGGACCCGCTGCCGCTCTTGTTCCGCTCGCTCAACATGACCCTCGCCCCGGTGGTCGACGCCGGATTCCAGGCCCTGTTCCTGAAGCCCCGGCACTATGCCTCGGCCTGGCTGCTCTTGGCCGTGTTCGCCGCCATCCTCGGCCTGAATTTCCTGCGGCCCCGGTTCTTCTGCCGCTACGTCTGCCCCCTGGGCGCGCTGTTCGGGCTGTTGAACCGCTTCGCGCCCTGGCGCATGGGCAAAAAGGACGACTCTGCCCACGGCGAGTGCGGCAACTGCACCCTGTGCGACACGTACTGCGAGGGCGCGTGTCGACCCTCGGGCCTGCTGGTCACCAGCGAGTGCCTGATGTGCATGAACTGCCTGGATGCCTGCCCGCAAGGGCGCATGACCTTTGCCGGACTGCCCTCTGCCGGGGGCGAGGAGCACCTGCCCGAGCCCTCGCGCCGGGGCTTTTTGTTCGCCGCGGCTGCTGGCGCGCTGTCCGCGCCCCTGTGGACCATCGGCGGCCTGGCCGACAGCGGCAAGAACCCGCTCTTGATCCGCCCGCCGGGGTCGCTCGACGAGGCCCGCTTCCTGTCGCGCTGCCTGCGCTGCGGCCAGTGCATGCGCGTCTGCCCGACCAACGTCATCCAGCCTGCCCTCGGCGAGGCCGGGCTGGAGGGCCTGTGGACCCCGGTCCTGAACTACCGCCTGGGCTCAAGCGGCTGCCAGGTGCACTGCGTGGCCTGCGGGCATGTCTGCCCCACGGCGGCCATCCGGCCCCTGACGCTGGACGAGAAGCTGGGGCAGGGGAGCTTTGCGGCCAAGGGCCCGCTGCGCCTGGGCACGGCCTTCTTCGACCGCTCGCGCTGCCTGCCCTGGGCCATGGAGCGGCCCTGCCTGGTCTGCCAGGAGCTGTGCCCGGTCTCCCCCAAGGCCATCCATACGCGCACCACCTTTGAGCCCATCCGCTTCGGCCAGGCCGCCCTGGTCAGCGCCGAAGGCCGCAGGCTGAGCCTGGGCGGCCTGCCAAAGCCCACCGTGAACCTGGGCAGCGGCGACTACTACTTGCGCCCGGCAAACCTCCTGTCCATGGACACGCCCGAGGCGGGCCTGCGGCGCATCAACGCAGCCACCTGGGCCGAACAGGGCCAGACGTGCACCCTGGACGCCGCGCCAGACCCCAGGCAGGGCTGGAAGCTTGCGCCCGGCAGCACGGTCGAGGTCCTGGTGCGCCTGCAAAAGCCCTACCTTGACGCCGCGCGCTGCATCGGCTGCGGGGTCTGCGAGCACGAATGCCCCATCGCCGGCCTGCGCGGCGTCCGCGTGAGCTATGAGAACGAGTCGCGCTCCGGTCCGGGGCGCATGCTGGTCTGACAACATCCCGCCAAAGGAGGCGCGCCATGTCCAAAGAGAATCCGCACACGAGCCTGTCCCGCAGGAACTTCCTCAAGACCCTGGGCCTCGGCGCCGCCGCCGTCTCTGTTGCGGGCGCCGCCGCCCCGGCACTGGCCGCCGGTGAAGCCCTGGCCGCACCCCCGTCGGCAATGGGCCCCATGCCCATGCGCACCCTTGGCAAGACCGGCGTGCAGGTGCCGACCCTGGCGCTTGGCGGCATGTTCGACACCATCAACAACCAGCTGCTGCTGCGCCAGGCCCTGAACTGGGGCGTGACCTACTGGGACACCGCAGAATACTACGGTCGGGGCCAGTCCGAGGAGGGCTTCGGGCGCTTCTTCGCCAAGAACCCGGAGCGCCGCAAGGAGGTCTTCCTGGTGACCAAGCTGACCCCGCGCGAGGGCCTGGACACCTTCCCCGAACGCTTCGAGAAGTCCCTGGCCCGGCTCAGCACCAGCTACGTGGACCTGTTCTTCGTGCACGGCATCGACTCCATGAGCCCGCTGACGCCCAAAATCCGGGCCTGGGCCGCGGACATGAAAAAGGCCGGGAAGATGCGCCATTTCGGGTTCAGCACGCACTCCAACATGGAGGACCTGCTCCTGGCCGCAGCCAAGGAGGGCGGGCCTGCCGCGAACCTCGACGTCATCATGTTCACCTACAACATCCACGTCATGCACAAGCCCGCCATGCAGGCCGCTGTCGACGCCTGCGCCAAGGCCGGCATCGGCCTTGTGGCCATGAAAACCCAGGGCATGGGCCCGGCCACCAACCCCACCGAGGCCGAACTGAAAGTGGCCGAACAGTTCCTGAAGCGCGGCTTCACCGACAAGCAGGCCAAGCTCAAGGCCGTGTGGGAGAACAAAAACATCGCCAGCATCTGCTCGCAGATGCCAAGCATCGCCATCCTCTCGGCCAACGTGGCCGCCGCGCGCGACAAGACCGCGCTGAGCGCCGCCGAAACCGGCACGCTCTACGCCCTGGCCTGCGCCGAAACCGGAGGCTATTGCGCGGGCTGCGCGCAGATCTGCCGGAACGCCACAGGCGGCCTGCCCGTGCAGGATGTCATGCGCTCGCTCATGTACCACCGCCAGTACAACGAGCCCGGCCTGGGCCGCGACCTCTTCGCCGAACTGCCCGACGCCGTGCGCCAGCAGCTCGCCACAACCAACTACTCCCAGGCCGAAGCCGCCTGCCCGCACAAGCTGGAGATCGCCCGGCTCATGCGCGAGGCCGGGGAGACGTTGGCCTAAGGAGGGGGAGAGGAGCCTCCGGCGGCCAAAGGGCCTGAGGCCCTCTGGACTCCCCATAGGGCCTGGGCCGTGGTGGCCTGGGCATGGGTTTCGGCTTGGCTGGCCCTGGCAATGCGTGCGGGTTTTCCGAGGGGGGCCCGGCCTTATGCAGGAAGCTCAAAACCGAATCGAAACAGGTGGTTGCCAGCAAGGCACCCACCTGTTTGCTTTCGTGCGACCGGAGAACTCCGCGCACTCCTGTCAAGAGGGTATTTTTGTCCTTTTAGCGGCTAAAAATAGGTGATTTTTGTCGGGCGCATAAAAGCCGTGCTATATTCCGTTGAAAGACCTTGGGAGGTCATATATGGAAACAAGAAGCACGGACAATCGGATTTGGACCAGGGTGAGCGACGACGGCAAACACGCCGCCGCAGGCATGAGCCTGGGGTCCGTGGGCACGAAACCAGGCGGGGGAGGCGAGGAGCAACCCTACGACGGGCATGGACGGTATCTCGGGACTGCGGGTCCGGGTGGCCTCTCGGGCGGCAGCGAAGTGCGCGGAAAGGTGACGCCGCCGCAGAAACCGAAGTATCCGCTCCCGCCGCCTGCGCCCAAGGAGCCACACTTGGGGTATAGCATCGGGGACCACACCTTGCGCAACCCTGAAGGTGGGGTCATGGCGGACGATGCATACAGCGGCAAGGGCCAGCACAGGAACAAGGCCGCGAGCCAGGACATCGAGGACTTCGGCCCCATCCCGGAAGGCAACTGGCGCGTCCAGGAGATCACTGACCAGAAATACTTCGAAACGCATTCCTATAAGCGCCCGGTCTTCCGCTTGGTTCCTGACGACGGAACCGAGAAGCGCGTGGGCAAGGTCGGCATGGGGCGTAAGCCGAAAACGTTCCTCGTCCATGGCGACAGCCCTGATCGCAACGCCTCCCAGGGCTGCATCATCCTGAACAAACCGGCCAGGGAGAAGCTCAGAAATTACGAGGGGGGATGGATCCGTGTCACGAAGTAGATTGTCCGCTGTGCTGGCCCTGTGCCTCTGCATTGCACTGCCGGGAGACGCCCTGGCCAGGCGGGTCAGTTCGCGCATCCTGGTGGGGGAGGAAATCCACGGCTACATCGAACCCCGGAACGAAAAGCCACCGTATTCCGCCGTGCTCGACGACACCCACTACGCCCTGGTGCGTCTGGGCGAGAATCAGGACAAACGTTTCGAGTTGGACTTGAAGTCGGCCAAGGCCGTGCTGGCGTTTTTCGGCCCGTCACCTCGTACCAGTTTTGGTGAAAACGACCAGTCGCTCTACTGCCATCTCTCCTCCCGCCACGGCGACAGGACCGCTGTGGTGTTCACCGTGGACGGCGACAGCCTGCGAGTCGTCAGTGTGCATGCCGACAGGTCGGCCATCATCCAGGCGAAGAAGCGCTGCCGGGAGACGCCCGTGGTGAGTTCCGCCGTGCGCACGCCTGGAGGCCTGAGCCTGGGTATGACTCGCGAGGAGGCCCTGACCATGTTCGGCGCCCCGCACAAGGCTGTGGGCCGCCGACTCATCGAATACTCGTCCATGCGGCCGGCGAGGCAGAATGAATTCGTCGAAGGCAGCTTGTGCACGGATGTCTGGCGCTGGGTGCATATATACTTCAGCGAGGACGACCGCGTGGACGGCTTCTCCATCCTGGTCAACGGGTGCGACTAAAAACCGGGACAGAGCGTCCGCAGCATGGGCGTCAATCTCGCCGTATCCTGCTGCAACCATCTGAATCAAAACAATTTTGAGTTTTCTACATAAGGGCGGAGGAGACGCTCAAAAGCCCGCGCGCGGTTGGCCCCCCTTCCGGGGGAGGAGTGTCCGGGGCAGGGCAGAGTTTTTTGGTTCAGGCTGACGGATGGACCGGGTTGCGCTGTGGCTTTCCAAGACGACCTCCAGCGCTTTCCCCTGAATTTACCATGACCTACCAAAGCCGAAAGGGCTGTTTCAGGTTCCTCCTGAAACAGCCCTTTCGGCGCAATGGGGGGGCCGGGGGGACTCGTCCCCCCGGCCTGCGGAGCATATTCTCTTACTTGGCCTTGGCGTACCAGCCGCTGGACTTGGCCAGCAGGTCCTGGATGCGGCCCACCAGGGCGTGGGGGTCGGTGAGGTAGCCTTCGAGCAGCAGCGCGGACTCGAAGAGCTGGCGCGCGGCCTGCTCCACGAAGGGGTCGCTGGCGTCGGCCTGGTTTAGGGAGGCCAGGTTGCGGATGAGTTCGTGTTTGGGGTTGAGCTCGAGCACCTTTTTGGGCACGGAGTTGTCGTGGCTCATGGAGCGCATGATCTTGTCCATGGAGGACGTGGTGTGTCCGTCGGGGTTCACGAGGCAGCAGGGGCTGCCGGTGAGCCGGGCCGAGGCGCGCACCTCGGTCACGCCCTCGCCGAGCACGTCCTTGATGCGCGCGAACAGCGCAGTCAGGGCGTCCTGGGCCGGGGCTTCGGCGGCCTCGGGGGCGGCGGCGTCCAGGTCGACGTCGGGCAGGCTGGCCAGGTCTTCGGGCTTGGCCACCTCGGCCGGGGTCAGGTCGAAGTCCTTGTGCTTGCGCAGGGCGTCCATGACGAACTCGTCGATGGGCTCGAAGAGGTAGAGCACCTCGACGCCCTTCTTGCGGAAGATCTCCAGGTGCGGGTTGAGCTTGAGCGCCTCGCGGCTGGGGCCGTAGGCGAAGTAGATCTTCTTCTGGTCCGGCTTGGCGCGGCTGATGTACTCGTCAAAGCTCACGAGCTCCCCGGCGTTCTCGCAGGAGCTGGCGTTGAAGCGCAGCAGCCCGGAAAAGGCCTCGCGGTTGGCGAAGTCCATGTACCCGGCCTTGAACACGCGGGAGTGCTCGCGCCAGAACTCGGCGTAGGCGTCCTTGTCCTCGGCCATCTTGGCCAGGTGGCTGAGCACCTGCTTGGCCAGGGTGGTGTTGATCTTGCGGATGAGCAGGTTGTCCTGGAGCGTCTCGCGGGAGATGTTCAGCGGCAGGTCCTCGGTGTCGACCACGCCGCGCACGAACATCAGGTGCTGCGGGATCAGGTCCTTGTTCTGGCGCTGGATGAGCACGCGGCGCACGTAGAGGTCGAGCCCCCAGTCCTCGCGGTCGAAGCCCATGAAGTCCTTGGTCTTCTTGGGGATGAAGCAGAGGGCGTTGAACTGCACGGGCGCGTCCACGCTTAAGTGCAGGGTGTCCAGGGGCTCGTCGTGATCAAAGGTCAGGAAGGAGTAGAACTCCTTGTACTGTTCCTTGGTGATCTGGAACTTGGGTTCGCGCCACAGGGCGGGCACGGTGTTGGCGCGTTCGCCGCTGACCTGGATGGGGAAGCCGATGAAGTTGGAGTGCTTGCGGATGATGTGGCGCAGGCCCTCGACGTCGGTGAACTGCTCGGCCTGGTCGTCCTTCAGGGTCAGCTCGATGCTGGTGCCGCGCTGGGCGCCCTTGGCCTCGTCGCCCGTGAGTTCGCGGATGGTGTAGGCGCCCTGGCCGTCGGAAATCCACTCCACGGGCGTGGCGTCCTCGCGGTAGCTTTTGGTGGTGATGCGCACGCTCTGGGCGACCATGAACACGGAGTAGAAGCCCACGCCGAAGCGGCCGATGATGCCGTCGGCGCTCTGCTGGCCGTTTGGCCCGCCGGACTCCTTGAGCGCCCGGAGGAAGCTGGCCGAGCCGGAGTGGGCGATGGTGCCGATGTTCTCCACCAGTTCGGCCTCGGTCATGCCGATGCCGTTGTCGGAGATGGTCAGGGTCTTTAAGTCCTTGTCGGCCTCGATGCGGATCTCCAGCGGGGTTTCGTCGTCGGTGGCGGCCTCCGCATTTGAAGCGTTGGTGATGCGCAGCTTGTCCAGGGCGTCGGAGGCGTTGGACACCAGCTCGCGCAGGAAGAT
>CAZXZF010000033.1:0-16591 GCA_964645095.1 uncultured Desulfocurvus sp.
GACGGGACAGTTCGCGGGGACTCCCGGCGGCCAAGGGGCCTGAGGCCAGGGGCGCAATACGTAACATTCGGAATCGGCGGGTTAGAAGCAGTTATTGGGGGGGGCGAAAGAGCGTCGCGCAGCCGATTTCGCCAAGCTGAGATCGATTCATGAATCGAATGCGCGCACTGACAAAAACCAGTTCGGCCGAGCCTCAAACAGGTGAAGCTCGGCCGAACGGCGTTGAAGCGGGGGGAGTGTCGTTACGCGGGCGAGGGCAACGCGTTTACAGTGGAAAGCGCCTCAAGCGCTTCTTCCACGGAGATGTGCGGCTTGATCTCGTGAACCCGCATAGCGTGAACCTCCGCGTCCTGGGTGGGGGTTTTGGTGCAGACCCACAGCGCGGTGGCAAGCTTTTCCAGCTCGGCAACGCCCTTCGCTCCGAACCATCCGGCCACAGAGCATAACGCGGCTTTGGCGACACCTAGTTGTTCCGCGTGCTCTGCCAAAAAATCCTCACCCGCTTTCGTCAGCCGAATGCGCGGGCCATAGGGCGGCAATATTTCGTGCTCAACCAAACAGACGGAGAAAAGGGAGCCCAAGGAGTCGTGAAGGTCGAAGGAGTACGGGCCATGCTTGTACAGGATAAATTCAAAATCCGTAGAAATCTTGCACTTTTTGTCCAGAAAGAACATTGCCTTCTGAATGTGTGTCTCCCCTGTCCAGCTCCCTTTATCCCTGAGTTCTTTCACCATCGAAAGAATGGTGACGGTACTGACGATGTCATTCATGGCTACACATCCTCGGTTTGAGAAAAGTCTTTACATTCTCATGAATCCAGGCGCAAGCCTTATTTTTAAACTCTGGGGCAACGAAGAGGTACCCGGTGGTGGCTTTGGGCAGCTTTTCCAATATCATCGACTGGCCTTTTGCGGAGTAGATGCGGTCATTGCTCCTGATAGGGAAATCGGCTGTGATGGCGGTCGCCTTTGCGATTCTATCAACCAGAACGTTTGCCGGTCCAATCTGTTTGCCCAGCGCATTGGCGAGATCGTCCAAAGCTGATGCGTTCTGCGCGAAATCCTGTGCCATGGCATCATATACTTTCTTGAAATGTTGACGTCTGTGAATCCTCAATGCCGACACGTGCCCCGCACAGGATGCGTCACAGGCCGCTGTTCGTATGCGGGTGAGCATTTCATTATCAGTGAGCGCAAGAAATCCTTTCAGCTCGGTTGGGTATACGCCCTCAGGGAGGATTTCTTTGAGAAAGGATTTCAAGTGAAGATCGTAAATTCGACGGATGGGATGAAAATAAACTTGCGAGAACATAAGGTAGCGGGCCATCAAGAGAGATTCCGCAACCTGCAGCCCCCCGAGCTCAATGCCGAGTTCCGGTTCGGGGTCATAGCTTTGGGTTTCATCTTGCGCGACCCCAGGGAGGATTCGCATGGTGTCTATCAACCGATGGTGGTCGAAATGCCCATACGTGACGCCAGCGTGCAAGGAATCCCTCAGCAGGTAATCCATGCGGTCAGCACCGAACACGTTGCCGGTGATGATCTCCGACAGAATCATTTCCCACGGGGAGAACGGCGACAACTCGGGGGCTTCTTTGACACCAACGGCAATCTTCGCGATCTGCTCCGCCTTGGGTTGCGGGTCACTCATGCTCGCCCAGACGTCCTGCATCCCCTCCAAGATAAACCGCTTTGTCATGGTTTCGTGGCTCACCCCCGTAGGCAGAAGGTCTTCTGCCGCATGGGAGAAAGGCAAGTGCCCAAAGTCATGGCATAAGGCGGCCGCGCGCAACACCTTTTTCCAATAGGGCAGATTGTCGGGTTGTTCAAGAACAGGCAACCTGTCGAGCACGTCTCGGGGCAAGTTCCGCAGGTTCTCTGGTTTTGTGATGGTGTCGAAGATGCGTGAGGCCAATTCCATGCAGCCGAGAGAATGCTCGAAGCGGCGGTGGGTGGCTCCGGGATAGACCTGATAGGTCATTGCCAGTTGGTGGATGTGGCGGAGTCTCTGAAATGGTTCAGAGTCAACAACCTTCCGCTCATCCGAGTCGAGGCGGATGAAGACATGGACAGGGTCTCGGAATTCGTGGCTCGATTTCAACATGGTCCGCTGCATCCTTCTTTTATGCTGCAAAGCCTCATCGCCCACATGTCAAAGCCTAGCAGCCCACGCGCTACGTCCAATCAAGCCGTTGAGAAGGGATATACTCCATGTTTCTGGTAAATAATATACCCCATTATGTGCCCTCTCCAAAGCGTTACTTCTTCGCCTTGTCCAAGGCCCGCTTGAACCCGCCCTGGGCGCGGCGGATGACGTGTTCGCCCACGCAGAAGGCCAGGCGGAAGTGTCCAGGGCAGCCGAAGCCCCTGCCGGGCACGGCCAGGATGCGTTCCTCAAGCAGCAGCTGGACAAAGGCCACGTCGTCGCCGCCGGGCGCTTCGGGGAAGAAGTAGAAGGCGCCGCGCGGCAGCGGGTAGCTGTAGCCAGCGGCGTCCAGGACCTCTTTCATGGCGTCGCGGCGGCTGGCGTAGATGCTGGCATCGACCTGGGACCCGAGGGTCTTGGCGAGCAGCTTCTGGGCCAGGGCGGGCGCGTTGACAAAGCCCAGGATGCGGTTGGCCAGGATAATGCCGGCAATGAGCTCCTCGTGGCCGGGCATGGCCGGGTTCACCAGCGCGTAGCCCACGCGCGCGCCGGCCAGCGACAGGTTCTTGGAGAAGGAGCTGACCACCACGGTGTGCGGGTACAGCGGCAGCAGCGAGGGCACTTCCGCGCCGTCAAAGGCCAGGAAGCGGTAGGGCTCGTCGGCCAAAAGGAAGATGGGCCGCTGGCGCCCCAAGCTCTTGCGTTTGAGCATCTCGGCCAGGGCCACCAGGTCCGCGCGCGGGTAGACCACGCCGGTGGGGTTGTTGGGCGAGTTGATGAGCACCACGGCGGTCCTGTCGGTGATGGCGGCCTCCAGCGCGGGAACGTCGAGGTCGAAGGTGCCGGGCTTGGCTGGCGCGGTGGTCAGTTTGCCGCCGTGGTTCTCCACGTAGAAGCCGTACTCCACGAAGTACGGGGACGGACAGAGCACCTCGTCGCCGGGTTCGAGCACGGCGCGGTAGAAGGCGTTGATGGCTCCGGCCGCGCCGCAGGTGATGACCAGGTCGGTGGCGGCGATGGGCGTGCCCTGTTCCTTGCTGACCACGGTTGCCAGGGCCTCGCGCACGTGCGGGTAGCCGAAGTTCGGCATGTAGCCGAAGGCAAAGGGGGCGTCGGCCTCGTCGGCGATCTCGTGCAGGCCCTGGCAGACGCAAGAAGGGGGCGGCAGGTCGGGGTTGCCCAGGCTGAAGTCGCAGACCTGGTCCTCGCCGTACTGTTTCTTGAGCTCGATGCCCGCCTCGAACATGCGGCGGATCCAGGACGAGCGTTCCATGTAGCTTTGCACCTGGGCGGAGAGGATGGACATGGGCGGGCTCCTTGGGGCTTTGTGTCTTGGTTTGGTCGCGGCTCGGGCAAAACCGGGCCTGCCGCATCGGTCCTGCCGCATCGGGCCTGCCGCATCGGGCCTGCCGCGTCGGTCCTGCCGCATCGGGCCTGCCACGCCTGCCTGCGCCCGGCCGGTCAGGCGTCCCTGAGGGGGAAGCTCCTGCGGCGGTTACTTTCCTGGGGCTGCGGCGCCCTGGGCCTGGCCTGCCGTGGCATTGGCCGCGTCTTTGGCCGCATTCATGGCCGCCGCCGTGCTCCCCGGCGCGGGCTCGTGGAACATCACGGCCAGCTCGCGGACGATGGGCCCGAGCTTCTCGGCGATCTGCGCGGACTTGATCCGGTTCTTTTCAATGCTCTCCGGGGACATGTTGGCCAGGCCATCGAGCTTCTTTTCCAGCCCGTAGCCCACGTTGCGCGCGCTGTCGTTGACCGTGTTCATGGCCCACAGGAACAGGGCGCTGACGATGGCTGCCTTGATGAGAAAGGGCCGGAGCCGGACCAGAAGCCTGGGCTCGGCGCTGCCGTCCGCCTGGGCGGGCGCGCCGCTCGCGCCGGGCTTGGGCAGCCAGGAGAGCAGGTCTTCGGAGGCGAACTCAAGGATGCGCTGCTCCCTGGCCTGCATCAGCTTGGCGTAGGCGGACTCAAGGCTTTTGCCGTGGGCCAGCAGCCCCAGTTCCGGAATGGACAGGGTGAAGCGCCCGGCTTTTTCGCGCAGGCGCACCTCATGGGAGGTCTCCAGGCAGGCCTTGAGCTCGGCCTTGGAGGCGTCCGAGGGCGGCTGGACGATGGTGTACGCGGCGTCCGTGCTGTCGTTGGCGTTCGGGGTGCTTGATTCCATGGGGGTGTCTCCCTGTTGCGCTGTGCCCAAAGCTATTTGGGGCGGCAGATATTCTCGTAGATGATGAGCGACTGGTTCTTGTACACGGTGCGCAGGCAGTCCGGCACGGCAAAGTCCTTGGGCGCGAGGCGGATGCAGTGCAGGTAATAGTCCACAGGCACCCGCGCCATGATTTCGGCCTTGGCCTCCGGGGTGCTGGCCTTGTGGAAACTCTCCAGCTTCTTGAGGCGTTCGCTGGCCGTGCGCAGGCTGTCTTCCGGCAGCCAGGGCATGGGGAAGGCGTAGCCCTGCAGGCCGCTGAAGCCGATGTAGTCAAAGAGCGGCAGTGGGATGAAACCGCCCATGTAGGAGCCGAGGTAGGAGTCCTTGTTCGTGAAGAACGTGGCCCGGTGGTCCAGGTTGCTGGCCGCCCAGCGCAGGCCCTCGCGCTCGCCGGCGTCGAGGTGTTTGGCCTGGGCCTCGGCGGGCACCTCGTTCAAATAGGTGTCCAGGGGGAAGAACAGCCTTTGGAGAGTGACGCCAACGCCCAGGACCAGCAGGAGCGCCAGCGCCGGGGTGAACTTCGGCATCCGCCAGACGAGGATGTGCGCCGCCACGGGCGCAAAGGCCAGCAGCACCAGGATGCGGGCCTGCCAGAAGAAGTAGAAGTCGCCGCCGACAAAGTTGAACAGCTTGAGCAGGAACGCGCTGACAAGCATGAAGGCTGCGCAGAACACCAGGTACTGGGCCGAGCGTTTGGTCTTGAGGCGCAGCACCGGGTTGGCCTCAAGGGCCAGGAGGGCCAGGACCACGTATGGCCCGAGGACCACGGCCATGTCTCCCAGATTGCCGATGGTGCCCAGGAACAGCTTCATGAGCTTGGGCAGGCGCGTGGCCACGATGCCGGTGTCCGGGTAGATGGTCAATTTGAGCGCGGCGGCAAAGACGATGGCCAGGCCCGCCAGGACCAGCTCCCCGGCTCGGACCTGGCGCTTGACCAGGCGCAGCAGCAGCACGGGCAAAAGGCTCAGGGGCAGGAGCATGAGCAGGGGGGCCTTGGTGCTGGCGCAGACAAGGTAGCTTACGGCCGCATGCACGGCGAAGAGCCGGGGGCGGCGGCCGGAAAGGTAGCCGTAGAGCGCCGTGGTGAACAGGATCAGGGCGGGCAGGCCGAGGAAGAAGGTGTGCTGGTAGCCGAAGAGCTGCACGCTGGGCGAGCCGAAGAAGTTCACTCCGGAGGTGAACAGCAGCAGCACGATGGCGAGCAGCGTCTCCAGCAGGGTGAAGCCTGCCAGGCGGCGGCAGCCGACCACGGCGGCGCAGGCCAGAAACAGCCAGAGCACGGGCGGCCACAGGAAGAGGACCAGGTCCATGGGGTGGATGGAGGTAATCAGGGCGCAGGCGGCGTAGCAGTAGTGGTAGAGCACGTGATAGGACAGGGATGCCCCGGCCACCATGGGCATGCTGAAGGGCAGGCCGTGCTCCAGGGCGCGCAGGGCCGAGAAGACGAAGGAGCCCGTGATGATGTCGTCGGTGTAGTAGTTGACGGCCAGGCCGGGAACCGGGAGGGAGACCCCGGCGAGCTTGGGCAGGCACAGGGCCAGGCCCGCGCAGAGCACCGCCAGCATCAGCAGCAGGTCGCCCCAGGGCGTGGGCGGCAGCGGGTCTTCCGCCACAGCCACGGCATCATTGCCTGGCCTGACGGCGGCAGCCTGTCTCCCTGGGCCGAGAGTCATGAAGCAGGCGGCCAGGCCAAGGGCAGGCTGGGCCCAGAGGAGCAGGGGCTGGCGCAGGGCCGCCCCGGCATAGCCCAGGACGAAGAGCAGGGCCAGGGCCGCCGGGGAGCCCAGGGCCAGGCGCTCGGCCAGGGACAGGGGCGAGCGCACGAGCAGTCCGCCCAGGCCCAGCGCCGGCAACAGCACAAAGGCCAGCATGAAGCCGAGGAAAATGGGCACCTGCGGGACCAGTTCCGGGTTCTGCCGGCCTATGAACAGGGAGCAGGCGGCCAGGGGAGCGAATAGCAGCAGGTCTCTCAGGTGGCGCATGGCAGGGGGCTCCGTGCGGGGCACAAAGCAAGAAGCAGCCTCTGGGCCGAATCGGGCCCGGGCGGGAGGTCGGAATCCTGGCCGCATCGGGTGCGCTGACGGTGTGCAAAAAAAACGGGCATGCCTTTCACCAAACACTCCTGGCGCACGGGGTATCGTGCTATCCTAGCCAAATGCGGGCGGCTTGCCAAGGGGGCGCTGTCTGCGCGGGCGCTGCCGGGCGGGCCGGGGGCGCGGTGCCCGGCGTCGCGGTGGCCGCGCGCCATAGTCGAGCCGGGCATGCTGGCGCAGGTGCTGCAAAAAGAACCGGAAGAGCGCTGGGCTAGGTCACTGTGTCGCGCGTTGCATCTGGTGTGTCGCGCGCGCTGGAGCCGACGGCATGCTCGACAATGTACAGCGGCCTGGAGCGGGAGGCCTCAAGGGATCTCCAGATGTACTCCCCGAGCACGCCCAGCATGCTCATGACGATGCCGGACGTGAGCAGGGTGACGACCATGAGCGAAGGCCAGCCCTGGACCGCCCCGCCATGGAAGATGTTGTTGTACACGATGGCCGCGGCATAGATCAGGCCAAGCACGGAGGTGAGGATGCCCGTGGCGGACATGAAGCGTATGGGCGTGTAGGTCGAGGCCACGAAGGAGTCGATGGCGAGCTTGATGCGCCGGAAAAGGCTCCAGCTGGACGTGCCGGAAAGCCGCGCCTGCTTGGCGTAGGGAACCACCTTCTGGGTGTAGCCAAGCCAGCACAGGGCCATGAAGACGTTGACGTTGGGCTCCTGGATGCGGCGCAGGGAGTCGATGACGGGCCGCGTCACGGCGAAGAAATCGGCCCCCAGGGGGGGTATGCGCTCCACCTTGAGCACCCTGCGGATGACCCAGTAGAAAAGCTTCGAGGTCAGCACTGTGGACAGGGACTCGTTGTCGCGCCGCTCCCGGGCCGCCCAGACGATGCCCGCCCCGGCGTCGATCTGCCGGAGCATCAGCGGAATGATCTCCGGAGGGTCCTGCAGGTCCGAGGCGAGCACGACGGCGGTTTCGCCCGTGCTGTGCTCAAGGCCGCAGATGATGGCCGCGTGCGAACCGAAATTTCTGGAAAAGCGGTAGGCGCGCACTGCGGAGTTCCTCGCGGCGAGCTCCGTGGCGACGCGGAACGAGCTGTCCGTGGAGCAGTCGTCGACGATGATCCACTCGTACGCCAGGCCACCGGAGCGAAAGACGGCGTCCAGCCGCTCATGCAGGGCCGGGAGATTGCTTTCCTCGTTGTACACGGGCGTGACGACTGTTATCATTGGGCGATCCTTTCCGCATAACACGTTACAACGCAGCATGGCCGACCCTGCAAAGGATCATGACAGCGTCGGCATTCTGGCCCGGCGGAAAACGGCCCGCCGCAGCCGGAGTGAACCGGGAGCGATCCCCCCAGGTTCACCTGACGGCCCGGAGCACCTTGGCCGGGTTGCCCGCCACGACCATGCCCGGCTCCACATCGCGGATGACGACGGCGCCGAGCCCCACGAGAGCCCCGGAGCCGATGCGCACATTGCTCAGGATGGACGACCCGGAACCGATGTACGTGGACCTTTCTATTACCACGTTCCCGGAAACGCAAACATTCGCCCCCAGGCACGAATACTCCTCGACCACGCAGTTGTGGTTCACCGTGGTGTTGGGGAGCACGATGACGTGCCGGGCAATGCTGGCGCTGGAGCACACCACGACGTTCTGCAGGATGAGGCAGCCGTTGCCGATGGCGGCGTGGGGCGAAACAACGGCTGAGGGATGGATGACGCTGACGAACCGCTCGTCGGCGAGGCCGAGGCGCTTGATATGCCGGTGGCGCTCATGGTAGTTGCCCACGCTCCCGATGCCGAGGACGAACCGCACCCCTTCCATGGTGCGCGCCTCCTCGACGCGGCCGAGGATGGGGACGCCAAGGATGCTCCCCCCGGCCAGGTCCGGGTTGTCATCCAGAATCCCGGCGCAGCTGACGGGCAGGCCCGCCTCTTGCCCGGCGCAGATGGCGTCCAGGGCCTCCAGGCTGTTTCCGCCAGCGCCGATGAGGACGATCCGTGCAGGCTGCATGGGCTTCTCAGCTCCTGACCGTGAGCAGAATGCCGGAAAGAATCAGCGTCATGCCCGCAGCCTTGAGCCAGGAGACGTCCTCCTGGAAAAAGACCATGGCCCCCAGGGTGACGAAGAAGAAGGCCAGGCCCACCAGCGTGGGGTAGGCCACGGTGAGCGGCGCAAAGGACACGATGTAGAACCAGACCACCGCCGCCGCGCCGTAGAGGAAAAGCCCGCCGACAAAGCCGGGAGAACGGATCAGGGCGCAAAGGGCCGAACCGGTGAGCTGAAAGCCGCCCGCAGACTGCAGGCCCTGGCGCAGCAGCAGGTTCGAGGCTCCGGTCAGGCCCGCGCACAGAAGCACGAAGAGCAGGGCGCGTATAGTCATGGTCGGCCGTCCTTGCTGCCTTGCGGAACGACGTGCGCCGCCGCCGCGCCCGGCCGCCTGCGGGCGGTGGAAGCGTGGCGGCTCATGATGCCGCCTCCTTTGCCTGAGCCAGGGCCTGGCCCAAGGATTCCACCACGCGCGCGCAATCGGCGGCGGTCATTTTGTGGTGCAGGGGCAGGATCAGGCCGTGGTCGCGCGCGGCTTCGCTGGCGGGCAGGCAGCCCTGGGGCCAGTACGGCGCGTAGGGGGGCTCCAGGTGGCAGCACATGATGCCCCGGCGGGTGGAGATGCCTTCCCGCAGCAGGGCCTCCATGACCGGCCTGAGCGGTGCGGCGGCGGGCAGGGTGACGACGTAGCTTTGCCAGTTGCTGCGCATGTCCGGGCCTTGGCGCTGGGTGCGCACGCCGGGCAGACCGGCCAAAAGCCGCGTGTACTCGGCCGCCAGCTCGCGGCGCTGGGCCAGCATGGCCTCCAGGCGCCCCAGCTGCACCAGGCCGATGCCCGCCTGGATGTCCGTGAGACGGTAGTTGTGTCCGGTGAGCAGGTATTCCTCAAAGACCACGGTGCTGGCGTTGTGGCGCTGGGCGTCGGGGATGCTCATGCCGTGCTGGCGCAGCAGGCGCAGGAGCCGGTCCTGCTTTGGGTCGGCGGTGGTGAGCATGCCGCCGTCGCCCGTGGTCAGGACCTTGCGCGGGTGGAAGCTGAAGCTGGCGCTCACGCCGTGCGGCTTGCCGATGGGCTCGAAATCGCGGCCCGGCAGGCGAATCTGGCTGCCCAGGGCGCAGGCGGCGTCTTCCAGCACGGGGATGCCCAGGGCCTGGGCCTGCGGCAGGATCCGCTCCAGATCCGCGGGCATGCCGACCTGGTGCACCACCAGCACGGCTGCCAGCCGTCCGATGGGCGGCTTCAGCCGCCCGAGCAGGGTTTCGGGGCCGTTGAAGCGCCCGGCATCGGCATAGTAGAGCGCCCCGTCCCGGGCGGCAAAGTCCCGCGCCAGGGTGGTGCGCAGGGCCTCCGGGCAAAGGTTCAGGGTTTCCGGGTCGATGTCCACGAACACCGGCTCGGCCCCGCAGGCGCGGATGGCGTTGGCCGTGGCGATGAAGGTGTGGCTCACGGTGAGGACCACGTCGCCGGGCTGGACCCCGGCCGCCAGCAGGGCCAGGTGCAGGGCCGTGGTGCAGCTGGACACGGCGCAGGCGTGCGGCGCGCCGGTCAACCGGGCAAAGGCCTGCTCAAAGGCCAGGACCTTGGGTCCCTGCGTGACCCAGCCCGAGGCCAGGACCTCGGCTGCGGCTGCGGCCTCTTCCTCGCCCAGCCAGGGCAGGGCGACGGGCAGGACGGGGGGCAGTGATTTCATGGCTGTCCGCCTGTTGTGGTTCCTGCGGGTCCGACGTGTCCGGCAGGGCCGAGCAGCCAGGGCTCCGGCTCCAGGTTCTCCCAGGCCGAGGCGGTCATGCGCGCAAGATTCTCCGGCGTGGGCGGCACGTTTTCCCTGAACCAGGCCACGGTGCGCGCCAGCCCCTCGTCGATGCCCAGGCCGGGCGCCGAGCCCAGCAGCGCGGTGAGGCGCGTGGCGTCGCCCCAGAGGCGCAGCACGTCGCTGGGGCGCTGCGGCAGGTGGTCCAGGCCGGAGGAGGAGCCGGTGAGCGCGAGGATGCGCCGGGCGATGTCCGCGATGGACACCTCCTGGCCGCGGCAGACGTTGTACACGCTGCCCAGGGCGGCGTCGCTTTCCAGGAGGCGCACGAGATAGTCCGCGGTCTCGGTGACGTAGGTGAAGTCGCGGGTCTGGCTGCCGTCGCCGTACACGGTGAGGGCCTGGCCGGCCAGGGCCTTGATGATGAACCGGGGGATGACCTCGCCGCAGATGCCCGCCCAGTGCTCGCGCGGGCCGTAGTTGTTGTGCGGCCGGGCCACGGTCACGGGCAGCCAGCCCGCCCGGTGGAAGGCCAGGGCGTAATACTCGCCCGCCAGCTTGGAGGCGCCGTAGATGGTCTCCGGGCGGTACGGGCATTCCTCGGGCAGGGGCACCACGGCTGCGGTGCCGTTGATCTCCGAGCTGGAGCAGTACAGCAGGCGCTTGACCCCGCAGGCCACGGCGGCCTCGAGCACGTTCAGCGTGCCCGTGGTGTTCACGTCGTGGACCACGGTGGGCTGGCGCAGGCTCAGGCGCACGTTGCGGCAGGCCAGGTGGAAGACATAGTCCACGCCCTGGAAGAGTCTGGTCAGCTGGCCCAGGTCGCGGATGTCGCCGCGCTCCACACGAAGCCGTGCTTCGGCCCGGTGCTGGGCCAGGTTGTCCAGGCTGCCGGTGGAGAAGTCGTCCACCACCACGACCTGGTTGTCGGCGGCGAGCAGCCTGTCCACCAGGTGGCTGCCGATGAACCCGGCCCCGCCGGTGACGGCCACGCGCTTGTTGCGCAGGTTCATGGCCGGGCCTCGAAGGAGAGCACGCCTTCGATGACCCGCCGGACCTGCTCCTCGGTCATCTCCGGGAACAGGGGCAGGCTCAGCAGTTCCTCGGCCGCGCGCTCGGCCCGGGGGAACGAGCCCCGGCCAAGGCCCAGGTGGGCGTAGCACTCCTGCAGGTGCAGCGGCAGCGGGTAGTGCAGGCCGGTGTGGATGTTCAAGGCTTTCAGATGCTCGGCCAGGGCGTCGCGCCGGGCCACGTGGATGACGTAGAGGTGCCGGGACGGGACGCCCTGCGGCCGCACCTGGACCGGGCGGACCCAGCCGCACTTGGCGAAGGCCTGGTCGTAGGCCTGGGCGATGGCGCGGCGGCGCTGGTTCCAGCCTTCCAGGCGCGCGAGCTTGACGCGCAGGAACCCGGCCTGGATGGCGTCCAGGCGGGCGTTGCTGCCCTCCAGGCGGTGGATGTACTTTTCCTTCTGCCCGTGCTCGCGCAGCATCTTCACCCGTTCGACGAACCCGGCATCGCCGCTGGTCACTGCGCCCGCCTCGCCCAGGCCGCCCAGGTTCTTGCCCGCATAGAAGCTGAAGGCTGCGGCGTGGCCGAGCCCCCCGGCCCGGCGGCCGTTCCAGGCGGCCCCCTGGGCCTGGGCCGCGTCCTCCAGCACCAAAAGTTCGTATCTGGCGGCCAGCCGGTTCAGGGCGTCCATGTCCGCGCACTGGCCGTACAGGTGCACCGGGATGACCACCTGGGGCCGCAGGGTCTTGTCCGCAGCGGCGAAGCGCCGGGCCAGGTCGGCCTCCAGCAGGTCCATGTCCATGAGGCTGGTGGCCGGGTCGATGTCCACGAAGGCGAAGCGGCCCCCGGCCAGGGACACGGCCTCGGTGGTGGCGATGAAGGTGTTGGGCACGGTGAGCGCCAGAAAGCCCGGCCCAAGGCCGAGGCCCTGCAGGCCCAGGCGCAGCGCGTCGGTGCCGTTGCTCACCCCGGCGCAGTGGGCCACGCCGCAGTAGGCCGCGAATTCGGCCTCGAACCCGGCCAGCTGCGGGCCGCCCACAAAGGCCGCGTTGTCCAGGGCCTGCTCGAAGACCGCCAGCAGCTCCGCCTTGAGGGCCTGGTGCTGCTGCTTCAGGTCCAGAAAGGGCACCGGCTGTTGCGTCGGATTCATTAGGCGAGCTCCTGGGATGCCGGTTCGATGTGCCGGATGACGCGCGCGGGGTTGCCAGCGACAACCGTACGGGGCGGGACGTCCCTGGTGACCACGCTGCCCGCGCCGACGATGGCCTCCTCGCCGATGGTGATGCCGCAGAGGATGGTGGCGTTGCTGCCGATGGAGGCGCGCCTGCCCACATGCGTGGGCGTGCAGGACCAGTCGTCCGCGCCCTTGAGCTGGCCCTGGGCGTTGGTGGACCGGGGGAACAGGTCGTTGGTGAACATGACCCCGTGGCCGATGAAGGCCTCGTCGTCCACGCGTACGCCGGAGCAGATGAAGGTGTGGCTCTGGATCTTCACGCGGTCGCCGATGTGGGCGTCGCGCTGGATCTCCACGAAGGCGCCGATCATGCAGTCCGCCCCGATGGTGCAGCCGTAGAGGTTCACGAAGCTGCCCAGGCGCACCCCGGAGCCCAGCTTCACGTCCGGGGCGATCTTCAGGTAGGGCTGCTCCTGGCCGCTCATGCGCTCTCCAGCAGGATGCGTTCGCCTCCGGCCAGCAGGGAGCGCTCCGAGGCCTCCAGCACGCGCACCACCTGGAGCCCGGCCAGGCCGTCGGCCAGGGGGCGCTTGCGGGTGCGCACGCAGTCGATGAAGTGCTCGGCCTCGGCCTGCAGCGCCTCGCGGTGCAGAAGCTTGGGCGCCAGCATGTCGCCGGTGCGGTAGTCGACCTTGATCTTGTTCAGGGACTCGGGGCTCGGATTGACCACGATGCCCTTGTCGTAGACCTTGACCTTCTCGGTCTGGTTCAGGTCGTCGTAGACGATCATCTGTTTGGTTCCGGCGATGATGGTCTTGCGGATCTTGACCGGGGCCAGCCAGCTGAAGTGGAAGTGGGCCACGAAGCCGTCGGCGTATTCCAGGTGCAGGTAGGCCAGGCTCTCCAGGTGGTGGTTGCCGTGGCGCGAGCCCATGGCCCGCACGGCCACGGGGTCCGTGCCCACCAGGTGCATCAGGATGGACAGGTCGTGCGGGGCCAGGTCGTAGATGACGTTCACGTCCTCCTGGAACAGGCCCAGGTTGATGCGCACGGAGTCGAAGTAGAGCAGGTCGCCCAGCTCGTGGCGGTCCACCAGCTCCTTGATCTTCTGCACCGCGCCGGTGAACAGGAAGGTGTGGTCCACGGCGATGATGCGCCCGAGGCGCTCGGCCTCGGCAACGAGCTTTCGCCCCTGCTCCGAGGTCTGGGTGAAGGGCTTCTCCACGAGCACGTCCTTGCCCGCGCAGAGGGCGGCCATGGCCAGGGAGAAGTGGTGCGAGACCGGGGTGGCGATGACCACCGCCTGGATCTCCGGGTCGGCCAGCAGGGCCTGGTAGTCGGCCGTCACCCGGGTTGCGGGATAGGCCGCCTGGGCCGCCGCGCGCCGCTTTTCGTTCAGGTCGCAGATGGCCGCGAGCCTGCACCCGCCAAGGCTGGAGAAGTTGCGGGCGAGGTTGGGGCCCCAGTAGCCGTAGCCGACGAGTCCGATGCCGATGGCGCCGCTCATGTGCGCTTGCCCAGGTTGCAGTATTTTTCGTAGATGGACATGGGGATGAGCTGGAGCTTGGCCAGCACCCAGATGGCCCACTTCATCCTGCTGAACAGGCTCATGAGGTTCGGGTAATCCCGGAAGGTCTTCCTGGGCTGGGCCAGCATGGCCTCGAAGTCCTCGCGGGTGATGCCCATGCGCTTCAGGCACAGGCCGATGACCTTCTCGTCCTCGATGACCGAGACCTCGGAGATCTTTTGCAGGCCTTCCTCGCGGGTCATCTGCCCGGAGCGGATCAGGGCGCTGTAGTTGAACTTGCGGCGGTCCACGTTGAACTTGGTCCGCAGCACGTAGGTCAACAGGCCCTGGAACAGGTCGTCGTAGTAGTGCGCGCCGGTGTTCTTCCAGTCCAGCTCGCGCACGAGCAGCTCATCGACCTCGGTGCGCACGTAGCGCAGGTGGTAGAGCGGCATCACCGTGCGGATGCGCCGATACAGCGTGTAGTACATGAGCTGCGGCAGGTCGAGGTGGAAGCCCGGGTCCGTGGGCTTCCAGGGGCGCAGGCGCAGGGTGCCGAACCGCCTGCTGATGGCGTGCAGGTAGCGGCCGTCCAGGTAGTGCCACTCCAGCGGCGAGATGCCCTCGGTGCGGAAGGACTGGCCGATGAAGATGTACTTGACGTCTTCCTTGGCCGCCATGCCGTAGAGGGCCGTGGCGATGCCGATGTCCGTGGCCAGGTTCAGCTCCGGGATGGAGGCCTTGAGCGCCGCGAGCTTCAGGTCCTTGGACTCGCGCCAGTCCGAGGTCACGGTGCGCATGTCCACGCCGAGCCTGGCGGTGGCCGTCTGCATGTTCTTGCCCGCCACGGGGTTGCCGAAGCCGTCGTTGAAATAGACGGCCAGCGGACGCAGCCCGAAGACCTTCTTGGCCATGTACAGGGTGTAGGTGCTGTCGCGCCCGCCGCTCAGGCCGCAGACGCAGTCGTAGGCCTTGCCCCGGCCGTGCTCCTTGATGCGCTCCACCATCTGGAGGAACTTGGCCTCGCCCTCGGGCGTGAGCGGGTAGCGGCGGTCGAGCCCGTCGTGCAGGTGGCAGTAGTCGCAGACCCCGTCGGCATCGAAAATGATGCCCGGGGCGGTTTCGTCCATGAGACATCGGCTGCAAATGCGTTGTGCGCTCATGGCGTCAAAAGCCCCTTCTTGTCGATCAGCATTTTGCCCACTGCCGTCCCCAGGGGGATGGGTTCGGGAACGTCGAACTCCGCCACGACCAGCTCGCCGGCGAACTCCACATATTTGCCCTGGGCGATGGTCCCCTCCGGGCCCACGGCCAGGGAACAGCCCACGCTCTTTTTGCCCTCATAGGGTCCACCCAGGATGATGCCCACGCTGGTGGCGTTGATGACGACCATGTTGAACATCCGGGCCAGGGTGTGGAAGGGCTTGAACCACTTCTCCCCATAGGGGTTGTCGCATTCGACCAGGGAGTAGTCCACGGTCCAGGATGACGGCGAGAGGATGAAGCGCGCGCCCATGCGGCCCAAAACATAGCCGATGTCCAGGGCGTCGCCGTAGTTGTCGGAGCAGATGTTCAGGCCGATGCAGCCGAAGGGCGTGTCCACCACGGCCAGGCTTTGCCCGACGGAATAGTAGTCGTAGGCCACTTCCAGGATGTTGATCTTGCGGTATTTCAGGATGATTTCGCCGGAGTCGTTGACCAGGATGGCCGCGTTGTAGACCTTGTCGCCGTCGGCTTCGGTCAGGCCGCAGCAGACGTAGATCCCGGCCTCGCGGGCCTTGGCGCAGATGCGGTCGCTGTGCGGGCCGGGGATGGGCTGGGCCTCGCTCTGGGCCGAGGGGTGGGTCCAGCCCAGGTCCAGGCACTCCGGCAGCAGCACGATGTCGCACTGGCGTTCGCGGCCCAGGTCGATCATCTCCAGGGCGCGTTGGATGTTGCGCTCCGGTTCGCCGCCCTCCACCAGGAGCTGTCCCATGCCGATCTTGATTCGCTTGGAATTCACAGAGATCTCCGCCTGTCTCGTCTGGCCATGGTTACATTCTGCGGGGATACGGTCGCATCCCACGTCAGAGCCTGCCCCTGGGCAATGGGCCCCGTGGCACTTCCGCAGGGCGCTCTGTCCATAATACCTGCCCGGAAAATTCTCAACCCCCAACATGTTGAGGCCCTGGCGGGGCCTTGCCGGGTTCTTGCCGGGCCGTTGTTGAGCCCTCGCCGGGCCTGCTGACGCCCCAGGCGCGGGGATGGCGCCCAGCAACGGGCGCGGCGTGTCTGGGCCGGGGGGCTTGCCAAGGGGCGGCAAGGCCGCCTCCGGTTCCCCGCAGGCGGCCTTGCCAATTGTCTTGCGGTCGCCCTACTGCCCCGGCCTGTCGGCCTCGTAGACCAGCATGAACACGCTCTCCAGGCCGCACTTCTGCTTCAGGTAGTCCATGATCTCGCCGGACAGGTCCTTGTCCGCGGCCACGGTGTAGCTCCAGTTGTCCAGCCTGATGGTCTTGGCCTTGCGGCCCGCCCTGCCGCCGTGGCTGCGCGAGGCCGTGAAGCCTCCGGCGGTCTTGACCAGGAAGTCGTTGAGGGCCGGGAGGTCCTGGGCCGGGACGGCAGCCGGGAGCACGAAGAAGTGCACGGTGCTCTTGCGCGCAAGGGCGGCAGTGGCGAGCAGGAGCACCAGGCCGAGGCTCAGGGCCAGGGTCAGGAG
>CAZXZF010000034.1:0-16520 GCA_964645095.1 uncultured Desulfocurvus sp.
GCCAGGCGGCGCATCTCCGCCAGCCACAGGGCCTGGGCCTCGGGGCTTTTGTCCGTGGGCAGGCGCATCATGTGCACGGGTTTGATGCGGTTCATCAGCTCGAACATCTTCTTTTTGCCGTCGCAGGTGGTCTCGGCCAGGATGAAGTCCGTGGCGTTGAAATACGGGCAGGTGCCCGTGGCGGCATAGCCGTAGCTCGACTTGATGAGCGGGCAGAGGTTGGCGGGCAGCACGCGCTCGGCGTCCGGGATGGGGCCCTGCTTCTTGCCGCACAGACCGACCGAAACGGCCCCGGCGGCGCGCACAAGCTCCACCGGAGCGAACACGCAGTATATTCCGGCAAGCTTCATGCCCGCCTCCTTCAGAGGCTCAAGCTCCAGGTGGAAGCGGTCCACCGGGCTGGCAAACTTGGCGAGGGTCGGAGCCTTGGCTGCTTCAGTCATCGTCGTTCTCCAGGAGTTTTTGGGCGTACAGGCAGGCGCCCAAGGCCCCGGCCAGATCCGGGTCTTGGGGCACCAGGCAGTCGGCCCTGGTGAGTTCGCGCAGGAGAACAACCGCGCAGGGGTTGCGCGCAACGCCCCCGGCGAAGACAAGGGGGCCGTTCTGCCCCACCCGCCGCAACATCGAATGGATGCGCTGCATGATGGCCAGGTGGATGCCCAGCGCGATGTTCTGCGCCCGCTCGCCACGCGCCATGAGGCTGGTGGCCTCGCTCTCGGCGAAGACCGTACACATGCTGTTGATGGGGATGCGCGTGTCGCCCGGACAGGGCAAAGGCCCCAAAGTCCGTGAGCGGCACCTGGAGCGACAGGGCCATGATCTCCAGGAACTTGCCGGTTCCGGCGGCGCAGCGGTCGTTCATTTCGAAGCGCAGGACGCGGCCGTTCGGCCCCAGGCTGATGACCTTGGAGTCCTGACCGCCGATGTCGAGGATGGTGCGTGCCTGAGGGAAGAGCCGAGTTACACCCAGGGCGTAGGCCTGTATCTCGGTGATGTCGGAGACCCTGCCCAGGTGAGCGTCGCCGTCAAAGGCCTCGACGAAAAGCTTGCGGCCGTAGCCCGTGGCCACGACACGTGTGGCCAAGACGCCTTGAAACAGCGCCCGGCACTGGCCCACGGGGTCGAAGGTGGTGGCGGCCTTGGCCGTATGCACCGCCTCGTCCCCGCGCATGACCACCAGCTCAATACTGCGTGAGCCGATGTCGATGCCTGCCGTGTCGCCTGAAATGTTCACGCCATGTGCCTCCGATCTGTCGGTCCTGATTCTGTTCCGCACGGGGGGTATAGCCACGGAAAATCAAATACGTCAAATAGGAATTAATAATTCGCAATAGGGCACAACGCCCAGAATAGCAGGAGGAATATTGCGGCTCATGCCAAATATTGAAATTGGAGGAGGAGGGGGGCGCACGGTTGTGGAAAGACGGGACCCCGGAAGGGGGCGGTCCCCCTCCCGGTTCTCACCAGATCACCTGGGGCTGCTATTCCTTGACCGGCATGACGTGGATGGCCTTGATGAAGACCATGATCTCGTCGCCGGGCTTGAGGCCCAGCTCTTCCACGGACTCCGTGGTCAAGACCGAGGCCATCTCGCCCGGCTCCGTCACATGGAACTTGACCAGGGCCATGACATCGCCCTTCTTCACGCTGGTGACCGTGGCCTTCAGCTTGTTGCGCGCGCCATACTTCATCGCCTGCTCCTTTGGTCGGACCGTGTGGAGGCCCAAAAGTGGGCTGGGGACCGCCTCAACCGAAAGCAAAAATCAGAACAGCTCGTCCATCAGCGCAAGCAACCGCTCCTTGTCGCCCAGCGCCTCCTTGTCCACGGCTTCGACACGTCCGCCTTCCCGCAGCACGAACATCTGCCGCGCCAGACGGCGAGCCTGGTTCAGGCTGTGCGAGACCACCAGCAGCGTGTAGCGCGAGGCCAGCTCCAGCAGCAGCTCCTCGATGCCGCGTGCGGCCTTGTAGTCCAGGGAGGCCGTGGGCTCGTCCAAGAGCAAGATGTCCGGCGCAAAGGCCAGGGCCCGGGCCAGGCACAGGCGCTGCTGCTGCCCGCCGGACAAGGTCTGGGCCGGGTGGTCCAGGCGGTCCTTGACCTCGTCCCAGAGGTGTGCCTCGCGCAGGGCCTGTTCCATGCGCCGCTCAATCTCCGCAGCGGGCAGGCCCAGGGCCAGCTTGAGCGGCAGGCCGAGGTTGCGGGCCACGCTCACGGGCAGCACGTTGGGCGTCTGGAAGACCATGCCCACGCGCTTGCGCAGGTTCTCCACCACGGTGGCCGGGCCATAGGCGTCCACCCAGTCTTCACCCGGCCTGAGGGACTCCTGCCCGCCCAGGCGCAGCCGCACTTGCCCGGTCGTAACGCAGCCCGGCAGGCATTCGTTGAGCCGGTTGATGGCCCTGAGCAGCGTGGTTTTGCCCGAGCCCGAGCGCCCCACGAGCACGGTGGGCCCGCCCGCAGGAATCTCCAAGTTCATGTTGTCCAGCACCTGCCTGCCCGCAAAGGACACGGACAGGCTCTCCACGCGAATGGCCATGTTCATGAGGCGTTTCCTTCGTTTTGGCGCTGCCCGTTCTTCCAGCGCCGCTCCAGTTCCTGCTGGAGCCTACGCGAAGCCGCAAACAGGGCGGCGGTGAGGCAAAGCAGGACCAGAGCCGCGCCAAAGGCCTGGTTCAGCTCCTGCGGGGTCTGGTACTCAGCCGCCAGGTAGTAGATGTGGAACGGCAGGGCCTCGAACTTGTCGGTCAGCAGTCCGGGGGCTCCGGCGTTGGCCACCACGCCCGTGAGCAGGATCACCGCCGTGTCCTCGGCCGCGCGGCCCACGGCCAGGATGACGCCGCTGAGGATGCCCTGGTTGGCGGCGGGCAGCAGGATGCGCGAAACGATCTGCCAGGGCGTCAGGCCCAGGCTCGCGCCAGTGAGCCGCAGCGTAGGCGGCAGGCCCTCCAGGCAGGCGCGGGTGGCGCTGATGAGATAGGGCAGCACAAGCAGGGCCAGGCACCCGGCGGAAAGCAGCAGGCAGGTGTTGGCTGCTGGCCAGAAGGTCTTGCGCATGAGCAGGATCAGGGCAAAGCCGAACAGGCCCATTAGGATGGACGGGATGCCCGCCAGCAGGTCCACGCAGAACCCGAACAGGGCCTTGGCGCGACCGCTGGCGTATTCGGCCAGATATACGCCGCTGGCGATACCCAGGGGCACGGCCATGCAGCAGGAGAGCAGGACCAGATACAGGGTGCCCAGGCAGGCAGGCCAGATGCCCTCGAACACCGGGGCGCCGGAGAACAGGGCGCTGAGCGGCGGCGTGTCGCCGAAGAGCAGCGCCGTGCCCAGGCTGGGCAGGCCGCGCCAGAGCAGAAAGGCCATCTGGCCCAGGAACGCGGCGGGCACGAGGAGCGCGGCGGTCCAGGCCAGGGGCTTCAGAGCCCTTTCCGCCAGCCTAGGCATGACGCCCCAGGCTGGGCCTTTCAGCCCGGATGCGCTTCAGCCCCAGGTTCACGGCCAGGCTGACCAGGAACAGGATCAGGCCGCAGGCGAAGAGCGAGTTGTAGGCCGCGCTCTGGCTGTCCGTGGCCACCACGAGCGCGATGTGCGCGGTGAGGGTGCGCAGGGGCTCCAGCGGCGTGTGCGGCACCTGCGGGGCGTTTCCGGCCAGCATCAGCGGCAGCAGCGTGTCCCCGATTGCCCGGCCAAAGCCCAGCACCGCCGCAGCCTTGAGCCCACGCGCGGACAGGGGCAGGGTCAGGTGCAGCAGCTCCTGAACGCGGGTCAGGCCCAGGGCTGCGGCGGTCAGGTGCAGCTCCGGTCCGGCCAGGCGCAGCTGGCTGTCGATGACCAGCACGATGGTCGGCAGCACCAGGACCGCCAGGGTCAGCACGGCGGCCAGCCAGGAAAAGCCCGAGCCCGAAAATCCGGCACGGATGAGCGGCACCAGAAGAAAGACGGAGACAAGCCCATAGACCACGGTGGGCACGCTGGTCATGAGCCGCACCAGCCCCATGAGCGGCCGCGCCACCCAAGTTGGACCAAGTCCGTGGACGAAGCAGCACAGGCCCAGTCCCAGGGGATAGGCCAGGAGCATGGCCGAGGAGGCCAGCAGGAGCGAACCCACCAGCATGGGCAGGATGCCGAACTCACCGGACGTGGGCCGCCAGTGCCAGGAGAGCACCGCGCCGAGTTGGTGTTCCGTAAACAGCGGCAGGGAGAAATAGGCCAGGAAGCCGAAGATGGCCGCCACGCAGAGCACGCTCGCGGCGGATGCGCCGAAGAGCAGGGCCGTGACGAGTCTGTCTCCAGACCTGGCGCCACGGCCCGTGCCGCTGTTGCCGCTGTTTTGCTGCGCTCCGGGCATGTATGGACGTTCCGCCCGCTAGCGCGTGGGGATGTAGCCGTCGGAGGCGGTGATGGCCGCGCCCTCAGGACCCTGGATGTAGCTGATGAAGTCGGCCACGAGGCCCTTGGGCTCGCCCTTGGTGTTCATGTAGAGCTTGCGCAGCACCGGATACTTGCCGCTCTTGGCGTTGTCCTGGGTCGGGGCCACGTTGTCCAGGGTGGGGGCCTTGATGCTGGCGTCGATGTGCCCGATGGACACGTAGCCGATGCCGTCGGCGTCACCGGCCAGGGCGGACTTCATGGCTCCGTTGGAAGCCACCACGTTGGCGCCGTCGGCGATCTTGCCCTTCTTCAGCATGATTTCCCAGAACACCTCGCGGGTGCCGCTGGCCTCGTCGCGGGTGTAGAGGTGGATGGCCGCGTCGCGGCCGCCCACGGCCTTCCAGTTGGCGATCTTGCCCGCAAAGATGTCCTGCACCTGCTGGTGGGTCAGGTTCGCCACCGGGTTCTTGGGGTGCACCACCGCTGCCACGCCGTCGATGGCAAAGGCGTAGGACTTGAGCCCGAACTTGGCGACTTCGGCCTCGCTCAAGGCACGACCGGTGTTGCCGATGTCCACCAGGCCCTCGCCCACCTTCTGCACGCCCACGCCGGAGCCGCCGCCCGCAACCGTGATGCGGATGCCGGGGCTCTTCTGCATGATGCGCTTGGCCGCCTCCTTCATCACCGGAATGTGCGCCGTGCCGCCCGCGATGTCGATCTTGCCGGACTTTCCGGCAAAGGCGTCGAGGTCTGCGGCCTGGGCCGGTGCGGCGGCGAGGAGCAGGGACAGGGACAGAAGCGTCGGCAGAAGTATCTTGCGCATGGGATGTGCCTCCTGAAGGGTGCGGTGTTCGGGCATCGCGCGCAGGTGCCGCTGACGATGCCAAAGCAAATACGATGAATTGGCCTTTTCTATGCCAATGCTCCGTATCGCGCAACCCCGCCAAGGAAATCTCAACTCCTGGCACAGGCCCGGCCAAGAGGTGGTCGCCTGATGTCGTCTCCCGCGGTCACGCCGCGAGGATGCCCCCAGGTCAGGTGTCCGGCTGGCCGAAGCCCAGCACCTGGAACGGGAAGATGGAGCTGGCCGAGGACAGCGCGCAGTGCTCCACGGCCGTGAACCAGGCCAGGAACATGTCCGCCAGCTCCTCGCCCTCGGGCGTCAGGCGCAGACCCTCGCACTTGGCCCCGCGACTTTCCACGAGCTTGACGCCAAGGGCCTGTTCGCTTTGGTGGATCTTGCCCCAGGCCGCGCGGTAGCTCATGCCCATGCTGGCTGCGGCCTTCTTGATGGAGCCGTGCTGCTGGATGTTGAAGAGCAGCTGGGCCCGGCCTATGCCGAAGAACAGCTCGCCCTGCTTCTCCAGCCAGATGTGCAGGCGGATTGTGGGGTTGTGGGGTGTTACCCCGCGCAGGGGCTCCATTTCAGGGACTACAGTGGACCCGCCCGGACCGGACGGAAGCGGCTGCTCTGTCATAAGCCGCCCCCTTGCCCAGCCCAGTGCGGCGGCCGGTGCCCGGCAGATGCCGCAAGGTCTGGCACAGATGCTGTAAATCGAGTCACTTCCAGCCTCCTTCAGTCAGTTGCTGGCGCACGCCTGCGCGCCAAAAGCCGATTCCTAGTATGTTTCTCTCTACCCATCCAGCCAACACCCGTCCATACCGGAAGACTTGCCTGCGAGTTGGCACAGGCACGTATCCACTTGAAATATCGATGCGAAACATCACCAGGGCGGATATGTGCTATACTAAACACATTGAAATTATTGAATAAATGTTGACTGCCGGCAAAAATGTGCCATAGTCGACGCAATCGGCTCCGGGAGGGGCCACGGCTCCGCTCCTCGGCGGGGCTTATCTGGACGAAACCAAGGAGGAAGCATGAGCGTATCACGGCGAGGGTTCATCAAACTGCTCGGAGCGGGCACGGCCTGCCTCGGGCTGTCGAAACTGGGGTTCGATCTGGGGCCGACAGAGGCTTACGCGGCAGGGCTCAAGATCGAAGGCAGCAAGGAGTCCATCTCGGTCTGCCCGTTCTGCGCCTGCTGCTGCAACGTGCTAGTGCACGCCAAGGACGGCAAGATCATCAACGTGGAAGGCGATCCGGACTATCCGGTGAGCGGCGGCGGCCTGTGCGCCAAGGGCGCGTCTCTCAAGAGCTTGCACACCAGCCCCGAGCGGCTCACCAAGCCGTTGTACCGCGCCCCCGGCGCCACCAAGTGGGTGGAGAAGGACTGGGACTGGATGATGGAGCGCATTGCCCGGCGCATCAAGGACCAGCGCGACAAGGATTTCATGCCCAAGAACGCCTCCGGGGCCGTGGTCAACCGCCTGGAGAGCGTCTTCCACCTGGGTTCCTCCCAGGTGTCCAATGAAGAAGCAGCCGTGCTGCACCAGATGATCCGCGCGTTTGGCATCGTCCACTTCGACCACCAGGCGCGCGTGTGCCACAGCCCGTCCGTCCCGGCCCTGGCCGAGTGCTTTGGCCGCGGCGCCATGACCAACCACTTCGCCGACCTCGCCAACTCCGACGCCGTGCTCATCATGGGCAGCAACTGCGCCGAGCACCATCCCATGACCTTCAAGTGGATCCTCAAGGCCCAGGACAAGGGCGCCTACGTCATGCACGTGGACCCCAAGTTCTCACGCACCTCGGCCCGCAGCGACCTGCATGTGCCCATCCGCTCCGGCACGGACATCGCCATGCTGGGCGGCATGATCAAATACATCCTGGAGAACAAGAAATACTTCGCCGAGTTTGTGCTGAACTACACCAACGCCAGCTTCCTGGTGGGCGAGAAGTATTCCTTCAAGGACGGCATGTTCGCAGGCTTCGACGCGGCCAAGGGCAAATATGACAAGAGCGCCTGGGCCTTTGAGAAGGACGAGAAGGGCATGGTCAAGCGCGACAAGACCCTTGCCCACCCGCGCTGTGTCATCAACGTGATGCGCGACCACTACAGCCGCTATGACCTGGAAACGGTTTCCTCGGTCACCGGCGTGTCCAAGGCCGACCTGCTCAAGGTGTATGAGGCCTACAGCGCCACGGGCAAGCCGGACAAGGCCGGGGCCTTTGTCTACGCCCTGGGCTGGACCCAGCACAGCGTGGGCGTGCAGAACATCCGCCTGTCGGGGCTCGTCCAACAGCTGCTTGGCAACGTGGGCAATGCAGGCGGCGGCATCGCGGCCCTGCGCGGCGAGCCCAACGTGCAGGGCACCACGGACCATGCCCTGCTCTATGGCTACCTGCCCGGCTACCACAACACGCCCACGGCCAATTACCAGACCCTGGACGAATACCTCAAGGCTTACACTCCCAAGAGCGCCGACCCCATGAGCGTCAACTGGTGGCAGAACCGGCCCAAGTACGTGGTCAGCCTGCTCAAGAGCTGGTATGGCGACAATGCCACCAAGGAGAACGACTTCGGCTACTCCTGGGTGCCCAAGATGGACCCGGGCGAGGACTACTCGCATCTGTACATCTTCGACCGCATGTACAAGGACAAGATCAAGGGCGGCTTCTGCTTTGGCCACAACCCCTGCCAGAGCTTCCCCAACTCCAACAAGGTGCGCAAGGCCTGGGACAAGCTGGACTGGCTCGTCATCGGCGATGTCTTCCAAAACGAGACCACGCAGAACTGGAAGCGCCCCGGCGTTGACCCCAAGAAGTGCAAGACCGAGATCTTCCTGCTGCCATCCGCCTACCGCGCGGAAAAGGCCGGCACCATCTCCAACTCAGGCCGCTGGCAGATGTGGCACTACAAGGCCGTGGAGCCCCTGGGCAAGTGTCGCAACATGGGCGAGATGTTCGTGGAGATGATGAACCGCGTGCGCGACCTGTACAAGAAAGAGGGCGGCGCCTTCCCCGAGCCCATCACCAAGTCCGACTACCCGGCAACCTTCGACGCCGAGGCCGTGGCCCGGCGCGTCAACGGCTATTTCACCAGCGACACCAAGATTGGCGACAAGCTGTACAAAAAGGGCCAGCTTGTGCCCGGATTCCCCAACCTGAAGGCTGATGGCAGCACCTCCAGCATGTGTTGGGTATACGCCGGAGGCTACACCGAGGAGGCAGGCAACCTGGCCAAGCGCCGCGACCTGACCCAGACGCCCATGCAGGCCAAGATCCACCTGTATCCAAAGTTCGCCTGGGCCTGGCCCATGGACCGCCGGATACTTTACAACCGCGCCAGCGTGGACGTGAACGGCAAGCCCTACAACCCGGAGAAAGCGGTCATCGCCTGGGAGAACGGCAAGTGGGTGGGCGACGTAGCCGACGGCGGACAGCCGCCCATGGCCATGAAGGGCGGCGTGTATCCGTTCATCATGCACACTGAGGGGCATTCCCAGCTCTTCGGCCCTGGCCGCGAAGACGGCCCCTTCCCCGAGCACTACGAGCCGGCGGAGACGCCTATCACCAAGAATCCGTTCGGGCAGATGCACAACCCGGTCATGAAGGTCATCAAGAGTGACATGGACGAACTGGCCAAGAACGGCGATCCGCGATTCCCCATCGTGCTCACCACCTACAACATGTGCGAGCACTGGTGCTCCGGGTCGGAGACGCGCAACGGCCCGGCCCTGCTTGAGGCCGAACCGCAGCAGTATATTGAGATGAGCCATGAGCTGGCCAAGGAAAAGGGCGTCAAGAACGGCGACGTGGTCATCGTGGAGAGCCTGCGCGGCAGGACCGAGGCCGTGGCCATGGTCACGGTGCGCGTCAAGCCTTTCACCATCATGGGCAAGACCGTGCACTTGGTGGGCATGCCCTTTGCCTTCGGCTGGAGCAAGCCCAAGTGCGGCGACACCACGAACCGCCTTACGGTGTCCGTGGGCGACCCCAACACCAGCATCCCGGAGTTCAAGGCCTGCCTGGTGAACCTGAAGAAGGCCACCAAGGTCACCGAGCTGTAGTCGAAACCGGGCGGGCAGGGGCTGGTCCCCTGTCCGCCTGAAGATGCAAGGAGAACATCATGCCCAAGGCGTTTTTGATAGACACGACCCACTGCACGGCCTGCCGGGGCTGCCAGGTGGGCTGCAAGGAGTGGAAGAACTTCCCCGCCATTGCCACCAAACAGCGCGGCACCCACCAGAACCCCCCGGACCTGACGCACTACAACTTCAAGTTGGTGCGCTTCACCGAATACATGGAGGCCGACGGCACCGTGAAGTGGAACTTCTTCCCGGACCAGTGCCGCCACTGCCTGGACGCCCCGTGTAAGAGCGGCGCGTCCATTGAGGGTTCCATCATCCAAGACAAGGACACAGGAGCGGTTATCTACACTGAGAAGACCGTGAAGGAGAACTTCGCGGCCATCAAGGGCTCCTGCCCCTACGACATTCCCAGGCTGGACCCCAAGACCAAGCGCATCGTCAAATGCGACATGTGCATCGACCGGGTGAAAGCCAACCTCCTGCCCATGTGCGTGAAGAGCTGCGCCATGGGGGCCATGCACTTCGGCGACCGGGCAGACATGCTCGCCCTGGCCGCAAAACGGCTCGTGGCCGTGCAGCAGAAGTTCCCCAAGGCCCAGCTCTGCGACATGGAGAGCGTCTCCGTCATCTACCTGGTGGCCGAAGCGCCAGCCAAGTACCACAAGTTCGCGGTGGCCGATGCATCTGATGCTCCTGGCATGACCCGTAAGGAGCTGCTGGCCGGGCTCTTGGCCCCGCTGCGCAAGAGCGCCGAACAGTTGCAAGGATAACGGGACACACCTCCTCCCTGACCAACGCGGGGCCGTCCGGCAACTCCAGAGCCGGGCGGCCCCGCCATTCATGAAAACTCCCCACGCCAAGGAGCAGACGATGCATACCCCAGCCCACGAGACCCCGGCAGACCTGCGCGGAATCGAAACAGCGCTGACCCGCGCCCAGCAGGACGTTCCGGCCCTGACCCCCCTGCTCGCGGCCTTTGGCCCGCTTTTGGCCGAACGCGCGCGCCTGCGGGCCACAGCCCCAGGCTGGACCGGCCCGGCCCTGGCGGTCGACGCCGAGCGCTTCAGCCTGGGCGCCTTTGTCCTGGCCCAGACCGAGGTCGGCGGCGGGTTTGAGGACATGAGCGCGCACCTGCCCCAGGCCGCGCGCACCCTGCTGCCGGTCATGGCCCAGTGCTTCCCGCCCCTGGCCACGGAGCTCAAGGTTTTAGGCGCAGCCATCAACTCCGGTGCGCTTATGCCGCAGGCCTTGGCAAGCGCAGGCTTCGGCAAGCCTGCGGATGTGCCCGGCGTGAGCGCGCAAACCCTTGCTTTCGCTACAGCCGAGCTGGTGCGCCCCTTCATCGAGCGCCAGGCCCAGGACCTGCTGGCCCTGGTGAAAGACCTGCCCTGGCCGCAGACCTCCTGCCCGGTGTGCGGCAATGCTCCGAACATGAGCGTGCTGCGCAAGGACCGGGACTCCTCGGAGTTCATCCAGGCCCACGGCGGACGGCGGTTTCTGCGTTGCTCCTGCTGCGCCACGGAGTGGTCGCACAAGCGGGTGTCCTGCCCGTCCTGCGGCTGCGAGGAGCCGGACGAACTCCTGGTGCTGCGCGACCCGGCCCGGCCCTTTGAGCGCGTTGACGCCTGCACGCGCTGCAAGGCCTTTGTCTTGTGCCTGGACTCGGGCGAGATGGTGGACGTGCCCGATGCCGATGTGGCCGCCCTGACCATGCTGCCGCTGGAAATCCAGGCCAAAAAGCAGGGGTTCAAGCCCATGGCTGAGCATCCCTGGAGCGGAGTGTGAGCAGGCCATTCTTGTGCTGTAGCTTCATGCAATGAGGGAGCCGCCGGCACGGACCGTCCGTGCCAGCGGCTCCCTTTGGAGGTGGATGCTGTGCTTTATGTTCGGGCTACCCCAGGAGGTTCCGCACCGGCTTTCTCAGCGCGGCGAACAGCTCCTGGCGGGTGTAGCCGTCTCTGTTCGGCAAGGCGGAGGCGTCGGCCATGAGGTTCTTGGCGTAGAGGGCAGGCTTGTCCTGGGTCAGGAAGATGACCCGGACGGATTCCTCGTCCACGAGCTGTGCGCCCGGAAACCTCTTCTTGGCCGTTTCCAGGGACTTCTTGGCCAGGGCCAGCATGGCGTCACGGTCACCGAAGTTCATGGTGCCCGTGGGGCAGGACTGCACGCAGGCTGGGAGTTTACCAGCCTTCACGCGGTCGTTGCACATGTCGCACTTGGAGATGACCTTGGTCGTCTTGTTCACACGCGGGATGTCATACGGGCAGGAGGAGCGGATGGTGGCCGCATCCTCCTTGGCCGTCTTGTCGTTGTACACAACAGCGCCAGTGTCCGGGTCCACGATGATGGAATCTGGCAGGGAAGCGCCGGACTTGCACGGGGCATCCAGGCAGTGGCGGCACTGGTCCGGCAGGAAGAACCAGTGCATCTTGCCGTCCATCTCCTTCTCACTGAAGCGCACCACGCGCAGGGTGATGTCCGAGAGGTCGGGCGGGTTCTGGTGCGAACCCATGTTCCGGGTCTTTTCTCCGGGCAGCTTTTTCCACTGTTTGCAGGCGATCTGGCAGCCCCGGCAGGCGGTGCATTTCGTCAGATCGACGAAGAAGCTCTTTCCACTCATGACTCGCCTCCTTAGGCTTTGCGCACGTTGACCATGAAGGCCTTGGACTCAGGTATGCCGGTGTTGGCATCGCCCACGGCAGAGGACAGCAAGTTGGCCGCGTCGCCGCCGTCCTTGGGGAACCGCCAGCCAAAGTGCCAGGGGATGCACACCTGATGCACGGTGTTGCCCTGCACGGTGAACGGCTTCAGGCGCCTGGTAACGATGGCGATGGCCCAGTTGTTGCCCCGCTCATTTTCCAGAATGACCTTCTCGCCATTCTTGACGCCACGAAGTTGCGCCAACTCTTCGCTCATTTCACAGAACATCTGGGGCTCGGCCTCCAGCAGCCAGGGCTGCCAACGGGTCATGAGGCCGGTCTGCCAGTGTTCGGCAACACGGATGGTGCTGCACACGAACGGGAAGCGTGGGTCGCACACGGCGTATTTCTCGCCCGTGAACTTGAGCGCCGCAGGGTTGTTCAGCACCTTGGAGAAGGGGTGCGAACTCACGGGGCAGTTCATGGGCTCGTAGTGCTCGGGGAAGGGCCCGTCGTTCAGGCCAGGGCCGAAGAGCGCGGCCATGCCGTGGGTCTGCATGATGAACGGATGGATGGCGCCGGGAGCGCCGCCGCCGTCCACCACGTCGATGTCCCACTTCTTGCCCGTGTCGTTCCAGGCCAGCAGGGCCTTTTGCGGGTTGTAGGGCTTGCCGGTCAGATCGGTGCTGGCGCGGTTGTAGATGATGCGGCGGTTGACCGGCCACGACCAGGACCAGTTGGGATACAGGCCGATGTTGGCCTGGGCCGGGCTCTGCTCCTTGGAGCGCTTGGCCGCGCGGTTGTCCTTGGGGTCGGGGCCGACATAGGAGCCGCAGTAGATCCAGTTGCCGGAGCAGGTGCTGCCGTCGTCCATGAGGGCCGGGAAGGCCGCCACCTGGGTGCCGGCCTTGAAGACCTTCATGGAGCCGTCGGGCTGCTTCACGGACACATCTTTCAGATAGTAGCCGTTGATGAGCCGGGCCGTCTTGTGGACGTCAAAGGAATGGCCGTTGCCCATGTCCTCCCAGTTCATATTCAGGACGGGCTCGGGGAAGGCGCCGCCCTCCTTCTTGTACAACTCACGCACCTTCTGGGCCAACTCGTAAATGATCTCGCCATCGGCGCGGGCTTCGCCCAGGGGCTTGGGGCCTTCGTAGCGCCACTGCATCCAGCGGCCCGAGTTGGTGATGGAGCCTTCCTTTTCGGTGGACACCGCGCAGGGCAGCATGAAGACCTCGGTTCCAATCTTCTTGGGGTCCATGCCCGGACCCTGCCAGAAGCTGCCGGTCTCGTTGTCGTAGATGTTGACGTTGACCATCCAATCAAGCTTGGCCAGGGCCTGGCGGGTCTTGTTGGAATCCGCGCCGGAGACCGCCGGGTTCATGCCCCAGGCAAAGAAGCCCTTGAACTTGCCCTTGAGCATCTGGTCAAAGAGCACCAGCCAGGAGGCGTCCTGGCCCACGTCGAGCTTGGGCAGCCAGTCATAGCCCTGGGCAGGCTCGGCATTTTTGTAGAAGCTCTTGAACAGGCTGACAGCATACTTGGGCTGGTTCTTCTTCCAGTTCAGGCTCTTGGGGTCCTTGGACACCGGCGTGATCTTCTTCAGGTAGGCGTCCAGGGTCTGCTCAGCCGCCGAAGGCGTGGGCATGTAGCCGGGGATGATGTGGTAGAGCAGGGCCTGGTCAGTGGAGCCCTGGACGTTGCCTTCGCCGCGCAGCGCGTTCACGCCGCCGCCCGCGATGCCCATGTTGCCAAGCAGGGACTGGATCAGGCTCATGGCGCGGATGTTCTGCACGCCCACGGTATGCTGGGTCCAACCCATGGCGTAGAGTTCGGTGCCCGCCTTGTCCGGTTTGCCGGTGGCGGTGTAAGCCTTGTAGACCGCGAGCAGCTTGTCCTCAGGGGTGCCGGTGATGTCCGTCACGTTCTTGATGGTGTAGCGGCTGTAGTGCTTCTTCATCAGCTGGAACACGCAGCGGGGGTCCTGCAAAGTCATGTCGCGCTTGGGCGCACCGCTGGCGTCAAGCTCGAAGGCCCATTTGCTCTTGTCGTATTTGCCCGTGGCCTCGTCAAAGCCGCTGAACATGCCATCCTTGAAGTCATAGTCCTTGCCGACGACAAATGAGGCGTTGGTGTAGTTGAGGACATACTCCTTGAAGGCCAGGCCCTTTTCCAAGATGTAGTTGATCATGCCGCCCAGGAACGCGATGTCCGTGCCGGAGCGCAGGGGCGCATACAGGTCGCACTTGGCGCTGGTCCTGGTGAAGCGCGGGTCCACGTGGATGACGGTGGCGCCCTTTTCCTGGGCGCGGGTGATCCACTTGAAGGAGATGGGGTGCGTCTCTGCCGCGTTGCTGCCCATGATCAGGATGCAGTCGCTGTTCTTCAGGTCGATCCAGTGGTTGGTCATGGCGCCGCGGCCAAAGGACTCGGCCAGGGCCGTGACGGAGGAGCTGTGGCAGAGCCGGGCCTGGTGCTCGATGTAGGTGAGGCCGAGGGAGCGCAGGAAGGCTTGGTAGGCCCAGCATTCCTCGCTGTCCATGGCCGCAGAGCCTACGCTAGCCAGACCTTCGCAGCGGTTCACGGTTTGGCCCTTGGCGTTCTTGAGGGCAAAGGTGGCGTCGCGGTCGCGCTTGATGTTCCCTGCGATGCGCGCCAGCGCCCAGTCCCAGGACTTCACTTCCCATTTGGTGCCAAAGGGCTTGCGGTACATGACCTTCTGCAAGCGCGGGTTGACTTGTCCAGGGGTGCCCTCGGTCAACTGGTAGATGCTGGCGCCCTTGGGACACAGCGCGCCCTCGTTGATGGGATGGTCCGGGTCGCCCTCGATGTTGATGGCCCGCTTGGTGCCGGTGAGCGCGGTGTTGACGATGAGCCCGCAGCCCACTGCGCAGTAGCAGCAGATTGTCGTGGTCTGCTTGCTCCATTCGGGCTTGAGCATGGCAATGCGGTCCACTGCGGCTTTGGCGGCTGCAGGCTTCGCTGCTGCGAAGCCGAGGCCTCCGAAGGCGGTGGTCAGGGCGGCTGTTGCGGAGAGTTTCAAAAACCCTCTGCGTGAAAGCTTCATGATGCCTCCTGGGGTTAAAAGTGCGGGGTCAACTGCCCAGCGTTTCGCGGCACAGCCTGACCATCAGACAATAGCCGGAAAGCATGGGCGGCGCGTCAGGGCGGACCTGAATCCAGGGCTCTTCCTGCTTGGGGAAGGCCTTGAGAAACAAGCCGGACACCTTGCGCCGGACCTCTGCCAGGTCCAGGCCCAGACCCCCGAAGGGCAGGGTCAGGAGGCTCGGACCATCCTGTGTGGAGAGAAGCGGATCGTGATGCTGTGTCATGGAACTCCTCCACGGTTTCGCGAGGAGTCATCCCTGATCTGCATAGGCGGGTCAAATATGAGCTATTAACGCAAGCTCTGGCACAAAATAATCAATAATTCTGCATATATGGCAATGAAGACATACATGACTTACCTGACACATATCGGAGTGCTGGCGCACATGCCGGACCGCTGCCCCGCAAATAGTGGGGAGTCAGGCTAAAGGCGCACGGAAAGAATGGCCCGCCTGGGCCAGCCACACGATTGGCACGAGTGGGCTGCTGACGCTGCCGGAGGGAATCAGCCCTGGCGCGGTCGCTTCATGCGGGAGGTCTTCACTGCAACACGGCAGTGAGAGATTCGCTCCGTCAGGTGTCGGTCTCGCTGCACTTGGCGACCGGGAACGGGAAGATCGTGCTCGCGGAGTTCAAGGCGCAGCGCTCCACGGTGGTGAACCAGGCCTGGAACTGGTCCGCGAGTTCCTCGCCCTCCGGGGTCAGGCTCACGCCGTCACGACGTTGACCCTTACTCTCCACGAGTTTGAGGCCCAGAGCCTGTTCGGTCTGCTGGATCTTGCCCCAGGCCGCCCGGTAGGACATGCCCAGAGCCTTGGCGGCCTGCCTGAGGGAGCCCTGCTGCTGGATGCTGAAGAGCAACTGCGCCCGGCCAATGCCGAAGAACAGCTCGCCCTTGTTTTCAAGCCAGAGGTGTAAACGGAGGGTGGGACGCGGGGCTGGGGTGACGCGGAGGGCTTTTACTTCAGTGGCTTCTGTGGACCCGCCCGGACCGGACGGGAAAGGACGCGTGTTCATGCGGCGCGCCCCCTGCTTCTCCCTGGACCGTCCAGCCTGACCGGCATGGCCTCAAGGTTTGGCATATTCCTGCGGATAACGGACATGACCTAGCCTCCCTTGCATACGCGCAGGCGAAACCATTTCGCCCAACGCAGTCCTTGTTTCTGTACCCCGACTGTCCTGGCAAGGGCAAGCCCGACTACTTGCCCTTGAGATGGCACACAGAAGACTGCGCCTCTGACCTGCCTGGCTCTTTTCGACCGAGTTGTAGAGTGCATGGTCCAGCGGAGAAGAGGGAGCCATGAGGACGCTGTGCGCCACACACGAGAGCACCCTCTATCTCCGACTTCTCGACATCCCCGTTCGCCAGATCCTATGCTACTCTGCTTCACCGTTGGTTGCCGTCCGCTTGAACAGGGGAACGGTAATCATCGTGACAGAAACCACCTCTGGCTCTTCCAGCAGCT
>CAZXZF010000035.1:0-16517 GCA_964645095.1 uncultured Desulfocurvus sp.
GCCCACCTGATCGACGACTTCCGTGATCCGGCGTACTACACCTGGCGCCAGACCACCCAGTTCAAGTTCTAGCCGACGACTGACAAACGGGGGCGCGGAGGGCAACCTTCGCGCCCCTCACAACAAAAGGGGCAACACCATGGCGCTCGTTTTCGAAGAAGCCAAGGCCAAGATTGTTGAGTTCATCAACTCCAAGGCCAAGATGAAGAGCAAGTTCTACTTCAACGACTTCACCGCCCTCTTCCCCGAAGAAAAAGGCCGCGACGTCAAGAAGATCCTGACCCAGATGATCAACGAGGAGACCCTCGTGTTCTGGTCCAGCGGCAGTACCTCCATGTACGGCCTGGCTGGCGCCGGCAAGCACGCCGAGGGCGAGGACTAGCCTCCTCCCGCCTCAAAGCTTTGTTCGAGGGGCCTTGCCCAGACCGTGGGCAAGGCTTTTCTCGTTTTCGCGCCACCCCGCACCGCCCAGGCCAAAGCGACATGACAGCCTTCCCCCGCATCATCCTGGCCGGACTCTCCGGCGGCTCAGGCAAGACCTTCGTCTCCGCCGGGCTGGCCCGCGCCCTCACCCGCCGGGGCCTGTCGGTCATGCCCTTCAAGAAAGGCCCGGACTACATCGATGCCTCCTGGCTCTCCCACGCGGCCAAGACCACCACCACGAACCTCGACCCCTTCCTGCTCACGCCTGGCGTCATCGCCGCCCTGTTCCAGGAAAAGGCCGCAAGCGCCGACATCTCCATCATCGAAGGCAACCGCGGCCTGTTCGACGGCAAGGACTTCGAGGGCACTTGCTCCACGGCCGAACTGGCGCGCCAGCTTTCCGCCCCGGTCATCCTCGTCCTCGACGCCACCAAGATGACCCGCACCGCAGCCGCCGTCGTGGCCGGGTGCCGCGCCTTCGAGCCCGGACTGAACCTGGCCGGCGTCATCCTGAACCGCACCGCAGGCGAGCGCCACCGCAACATCCTGAAAGAGTGCATCGAGGGCCTGGCCGGGGTGCCGGTGCTGGGCGCGCTGCCCAAGTCGGCCCAGAACCCCATCCCCGAACGGCACATGGGCCTCGTGTCCGACCAGGAGCACTCGGGCCGCGAACAGGCCCTGGACGCCATCGCCGACACGGTCGCGGCCTGCGTGGACATGGAGCGCCTGCTTAAGATCGCCCGCAGCGCGCCCGCCCCGGCTGCCGCCCCGCCCGTGCCCTGGCCGGCGTCCGTGGTCGCTGGCGAAGCCCCGGTCATCGGCTACGTGTTCGACGCGGCGCTGTGGTTCTACTATCCCGAAAATCTCGAGGCCCTGACCCGCGCCGGAGCAAAACTCCAGCGCCTGAGCCTGCTCTCCGATGAGCCCTGGCCGGAAATCCACGGCCTGTACCTGGGCGGCGGCTTCCCCGAAACCCAGGCCGGGGCGCTCGCGGCCAACACCGCCGTGCGCAGCCGCGTGCGCGCCCTGGCTCAAAACGGGCTGCCCATCTACGCCGAATGCGGGGGCTTCATGTACCTCTGCCAAAGCCTGGCCCTTGACCAAAACAGCGACCACGGCGCATACGACCTGGCCGGGGTCTTCCCCCTGGCCACGCGCCTGTGCCCCCGGCCCCAGGGCCTGGGCTACGTCGAGGCCCTGGTGGAGGTCGAAAACCCCTTCCACCCGCTCGGCGCGCACATCACCGGGCACGAGTTCCACTACTCGGCCTGCGTGGATCCCGCCCTGCCGACCCTGGCCCCGGCCACCGCCCTCAAGATGCTGCGCGGCCAAGGCATGTTCGGCAAACGCGACGGCCTCGTCTCAGCCAATACCTTCGCCGCCTACACGCATATCCACGCCCTGGGCACCCCGCACTGGGCCCCCAACTTCGTCCGCGCCGCCCTGGGCTATCGGCAGAAAGGCCAATAGCCTCCGGCAGCCAGGGGCGCCGCCCCTGGACCCCGCCAAAGGGCCTGAGGCCCTCTGGACTCCCCATGGGCCTGGGCCGGGGTGGCCTGGGCGGATGGGGAGGTCAATGCCAGCGGAACGGACACCAGGGGGGTCCTCTTGAATGCCGCTTAAAACGACTACCAGAGAGTCACTGAAATTGTTCGTTTATATTGTGGAAACACTATGGAGTCATGGGTTTCTGGGGGTATTCGTTGTGCGTATATGTAGCGCAAGAGCGCGGCAAGTCGTGAATCCAGTCCACCACGAAGGGGCTGAAATGGCCCTTGTGCTTCTTGCGCCCCCGCTGGCGCACGTCCTTGCGGCCAAGCATCAGCGGCCCGACAGGAATCTCTCCAGGGCCGCCTGGATGTCCTCGACGTTCGCAGGCTTTGCGACGTAGTCGTTCATGCCGTCCGCGAGAAAAAGCTCCCGGTCCCCTTGCATGGCATAGGCAGTCATGGCGATGATGTGCACTCCGGACTTCTCCTTGAAGACCGGGTCGTTGCGCAGCGCCTTGGTGGCGATGACGCCGTTCATCTTGGGCATCTGGATGTCCATGAAAATGCAATCATACTGTGCAACCCGGACCGCATCCAAGGCCTCCAGCCCATTCTCAGCGCACCGGACTTCGTGGCCCCTGTTCTCCAACATGACTTGCAACGCCAGACGCCAGATCTCTTCATCCTCCACGATCAAGATCCGCAAGCTCGGCGCCGCCTGCGTCAGGCGATGCTCCCTGTGGACGGTCGTTTCCTTGATTTCATGGAGGAGGCGCTTCAGGGGCAGATGCACGTACATGACTGTTCCAACATCAACGTTGCTGTCGACGCAGATGCTCCCCCCCATGTGCTGGACGATTCTCTTGACTATGGCCAGGCCCAGGCCAGACCCCTGGTATTCCCGCGTGTAGGCGGAATTTGCCTGGGTGAAGCTCTCAAAGACAGGCCCCAGAAGATTGTCCTGTATCCCTATGCCCGTATCGCTCACGACAAGATACAGCTGAACGTCTTCCGGGCATTTCCCCGGCTGAGCCCAGACAGTGACGGCCACAGACCCGGCGTTCGTGAATTTCACCGCATTGCCGACCAGATTGAAAAGCACTTGCTGAATTCTTGCGTTGTCGCCCAGCACGTGCTGGGGCACGGAGGCATCAAGGCTCGCCAATAAACGGAGATTTTTTTCCCGGATGGGCTGTTCGAAGATGCTTTGCGTCACCTGCAGCGACGAATCCAGCTCCAGCTCGTCAGACTTGAACCGCAGCTTCCCGGCCTCCAGGGCGGAGAAGTCCAGGATGTCGGTGAGCAGCTGCAAAAGCCGTTTCCCGGAGGTCAGGGCCAGTTCCTCGTAACGCCTTCGATCTTCGTCCCGCTTTGTCTCCTTGAGCAGCTGGAGCATGCCCAGGATTCCGTTGAGCGGCGTGCGGATCTCATGGCTCATGTTCGCCAGGAATTCGCTTTTGGCCACATTGGCCGCATCGGCCGCATCCCTGGCCCGGCGCAACTCTTCCTTGGCCTCCTTTTCCGCGGTGATGTCCTGAACTGTGCCGTGCAGCCCCGTGACGGCCCCGTGCCGATCGAGTGTCGGCCCGCCAAAAACGTATATCCATCTCACGCTGCTGTCCGGGCGGATTATTTCAAGCTCCAGCTTGTAGGGTTCTCCCGCCGCCAAGATCCTGTCCCTGGTCATCTTCAGGCGTTCCCAACTTTCCGCGCCAAAAATGGCAGGAAGTTCGGCAAAGGCCGGCGCCCCAAGCCCTGGATCGCGGCCGGCTATCCGGAAAAGCTCCTCAGACCAGAGGATCCTGCCGGTCCCACAGTCCCAGTCCCAGATTCCGATCTGGGCCAGCTGGTGCGCCTGCTGGAGTTTCGCCTGGCTCTCCTGAAGCTGCGCCAGCAGTTTCCGGTTCTGCTCCCGGAGCAGGGACACGCCCAGGCCCGTATTGACACGCTCCATGAACTCAACGGGGTCCAAAGGCTTGGTGAAATAGCCCTGGACCCGGCCCTTGTTGATGGCGTCCACCAGCGGATCGTAGTCGCTGTACCCCGTGAGCATGTAGCGCAGGACATCGGGGAATTTCGAGGCGGCCAGCTCCAGAAGCGCCGTGCCGGTCATCTCCGGCATCCGCTGGTCCGTCACCAGCACCTTGATGTCCTCGGCCCGCAGGATCTGGAGCGCTTCCTGGGCCGTCTCCGCGAGAAAGACCTGGTAGTCGCGCCGGAAAAGCGCCTTGAAGCTCTGCAGGTTTTCCCTCTCGTCGTCGACGTAGAGGATTCTCGGCTTGTCTGATTCGTTGGCCGGGCTCAGCATGGTTCCTCCGGGCAGGCAGGCAAAACAATGGAGAAGGTGGCGCCCTTCCCCTCAGGGCTGTCGACCTCCAGGAAGCCCTTGTGCTCCTGGATCAGGTTGCTGCAGATGAACAGCCCGAGCCCCGTGCCCCTGCCCACGGGTTTCGTGGTGAAGAACGGGTCGAAGATCCGGTTCGCAATCTCCGGGGGGATTCCTGGACCCATATCAGAAATATGGAGCACGGCATAGTCTTTCCCGTCACGCTGGCGCATCTCGGTGGCGACGGTGATGCGGAGCCTTTCCGGGTCGCCCCCCGCCTCCACCGCGTCAATGGCGTTGGACAGGATGTTGATCAGGATCTGGCTGAGCTTGCCGACATTGCCGCGGATCATGGCCACCGGCGCATAGTTCTTGAGCACCTGGATGTGGTCCTTGTACCGCGGCCGCAGCATGACCAGCACGGCGTCGGCCACCTCGCGCAGGTCGATGACGTTGGCGAGGGTGTCGTCCGTGCGGGCGAAGCTGCGCAGGCTCCGGACGATCTCCTCCGTGCGCTGCAGGCCCTCGAAGATGTGCGCGAACAGTTCCGGCAGCTCCCGCATGGTCGTCTCGTGGTCGGCCTGCCGCTTGAACTGCTCAAGCGCAGCCAGCTTGTCCTGGTCCAGGCTGCCCTCGCAGAAGGAGAGCACCGCGAGCAGGTCCTTGATGTCCTTCTCCAGGCTGTGGCAGCTGGTCTTCACGAAATTGACGGGGTTGTTGATCTCGTGCGCCACGCCCGCGGCCAGGACGCCCAGGGCGGCCATCTTCTCGGACACCACCAGCTGGCTCTGCGCGTTCTTAAGCTGGACAAGCGTCTCCTGCAGGACGCTGTTGCGCTGATCCAGCTCCTGCTGCGCGCTGCGCAGCTCCAGATGGGTGCGCACCCGGGCGCGCACCTCGTCGATGTCAAAGGGCTTGGTGATGTAGTCGGCGCCGCCGACGCTGAACCCCTGGACCTTGTTCTCCGTGGCGTCGGCCCCGGTGACGAAGATGACCGGGATGCGCCTGCCCAGCGGCGTCGCCTTGATGCGGCGGCAGACCTCATAGCCGTCCAGGCCGGGCATGACGATGTCGAGCAGGATCAGGTCCGGCGCGGCCGGGCCCTGGATCATCTCGATGGCCTTCTGCCCGGTATTGGCGACCATGACGCGGCAGTCGTCCTTCAGGGCCTTCAGGAGGACGTGGATGTTTTCCAGCGCATCGTCCACCACGAGCACGGCGGCCTGCCGCAGCGGCGGCGTCCCTGCCACGGCGGGCTGCCAGCGGCAGGTCCCGAGTTCGAGCTGGGTGCGCATGCGTTGCCGCAACAGATCGGGGCTCACCGGCTTGGTGATGTAGTCCGCCACCCCCAGGGCCAGGCCCCGGGCCACGTCGGCCGCCTCGGCCAGGGCCGTGACGAAGATGACGGGAATGCCGGAGGTCGCCGGGTCGGCCTTGAGCCGGGTGAGGACGCCGTAGCCGTCCATGCCGGGCATCCTGACGTCGAGGAGGATGAGCCGGGGCTGCGGCTGGCGCCCTGCGAGCTCCAGGGCTTTCTCGCCGCTGGTGGCCGCGGTGACGGCGTAGTCGTCGCGCAGGATGTTCATCAGCGCGTGCAGGTTTTCCGGCACGTCGTCGACGATGAGGATGCCCGGTTTCGCGCCATTCTCCATGTTCGTTGGCCTCACTGGTTCTGCAGGCGCTGGCGCAGCACGGACACCAGCTCCAGGGCTTCGTCGATGGCGAAGACGTCGGTCTTGGCGGCGATTTCACGCAGCGCGGGCTCGATTTCCTGGCCGCTTGCCCCTGCGCGCAGCTCGCCGAGCACAGGGTCGGCCGCGCCCAGGTCGTACTGCAGGGCCTGGGCCAGCTGCTCCAGGCGCTCCAGGACCTCCTCCCGGCTCAAGGGCGTCGAGGGCGGCGCAGGGACCGTGCCCCCGGCCGCGGCCAGGCTGTCGATGTCGGCCATGATCTCCTGCAGGCGCTGGCGCATTTCTTCCAGCTGCGCCGCATCGGGCAGCCGCCCCTGCTTGAGCAGGGCGTCGACGGCGCTCACCGAGGCGTAGAACGCGGTGGCCCCGAGGTTGCCGGAAACCCCCTTGAGGGCGTGGCAATATTCCTCGGCCTGCCTGGCCCCCTGCTCGGCGGCCAGGCGCGAGAGCTCGGCCACGGCATCGGGATAGTGCTCGCGGAAGCGACGCAGCTGCTTGCGGTAGGCCTCCACCTTGCCGCCGATGCGGCGGATGCCCTGCTGCGCGTCGAGGCTGGCCAGGGCCAGCAGTTCGGGCGGGAATTCCGGCAGCACCATTGCTGCGGGAACGGCCTCCTGGGGCACGTCCCGGCCCGTCTTCGGCGGGCGCGTCCATTTGCCGAGCACCGCCATCAGGCGCTCGGGGTCCACCGGCTTGGTGACGTGGTCGCTCATCCCGGCCTCTCTGCTTTTTTCCGCGTCCTGGCTCATGGCCAGGGCCGTCATGGCGATGATCGGCAGCTCCGCGAAGCGCTCCCCGCCGGGCTGCCCGGCCAGGGCGCGGATGCGCCGCGCCGCCGCCAGGCCGTCCAGCACCGGCATCTGGATGTCCATCAGCACGGCGTCGAAGGTCTTTTCCTGCACCAGCCGCACGGCCTCTTCCCCGTTCACGGCTTCGTCCACCACCATGCCTTCGCTGCGCAGCAGCTCGCCGGCAAATTCGCGGTTGATGTCGTTGTCCTCCACCAGCAGCAGGCGCAGGCCGGTGAAGGCGCCGGGAAGATGAGCGGCCGCGGACGCCTGGGCCTTGCCCCCGCGGTCCAGGATGCGCCCGCGCCCGAGCACCGAGAGGATGGTGTCGAGCAGCGTCGAGGGGGCCACCGGCTTGACGAGAAAGCCGTTGACCCCGGCGTGCTCGGCCAGCTGGATCACGTCCTCGCGGCCATAGGCCGTGACCATGACCACCTTGGGCTTGCGGGTTATGGCCGCATCGGCGTTGATGCGCCGGGTGGCCTCGTCGCCGTTCATGCCGGGCATTTTCCAGTCCATCAGCACCAGCTCGAAGGGCTGTTCCGTGGCCGCCTCCAGCTGCATCAGGGCCTCCGGGCCGTTCTGCGCCGTGCCGACATCGAGGTGGAAGTAGCGCAGCATCTCGGCCAGGATCTCCCGCGAGACCTCATTGTCGTCCACCACCAGCACGCGCAGGCCCTGGAGCAGCGGCCCGGCCTGCTCCACCAGCTCGCTCCGGGAGGTGGCGTGCCGGGCCATTTTGAGCTGCACGGTGAAGCAGATGGTGGTGCCGTGGCCGGGCTGCGAATCCTCGACCCAGATGCGCCCGCCCATCAGCTCCACCAGGTTTTTGCTGATGGCCAGGCCCAGCCCGGTGCCGCCAAAGCGGCGCGTCGTGGACTGGTCGGCCTGGGTGAACTTCTGGAACATCCTGCCCTGCTGTTCCAGAGACATGCCGATGCCGCTGTCGCGCACGCAGACCTGCATGGTGCACTCGGTTTCGGTGGCGCTCAGGCGGCGGAAGCTCAGCTCCACCTCGCCCTGGTCGGTGAACTTGACGGCGTTGCCGCACAGGTTGAGCAGGATCTGGCCAAGGCGCAGGGGGTCGCCGAGCAGGACCGGCGGTATGGCCATGTCGTAGCGGACGAGGAATTCGATGCCCTTGTGCTCGGCCTGGAGGCCGATGGAGTCGGCCAGCTGCTCCAGCACGGCGTCAAGGCCGAACTCGATGCTCTCGATTTCCAGCTTGCCCGCCTCGATCTTGGAGAAATCGAGGATGTCGTTGATGATGCCGAGCAGGGAGTGGGCCGCGCCGCGGGCCTTGGACAGGTAGTTCTGCAGGCCGGGCGGCAGCTCCGCCCTGAGGGCCAGGTAGAGCATGCCCATGATGGCGTTCATGGGCGTCCGGATCTCGTGGCTCATGTTGGCCAGGAATTGGCCCTTGGCAAGGTTGGCGGCCTCGGCGGCGTCCTTGGCGTGCTGCAGCTCCACAGTGCGCTGCGCGACGATCCTCTCCAGGTTCTGGTTCACCTCGTTGAGTTCGTGCAGCGAAGCGAACAGCCGCGCCTGGCCCTCGTTGAGCGCCTGCACCAGTCCGCCGAGCTCGTCCTGGTAGGGGTAGGCAATTTTCTCGACCTGCCTGTCCCCGGTCTGGAACCGCCAGCCGGCCACGGTGCGGGCCACCCGGGTCACGCTCTCCGACAGGCGGAACCGGATGGCCCAGGAGAAGATGAGCCCCAGGCCCGTGGTCACGAGGAGCGAGTTGAGCAGGATGACGTAGAAGCTGTACTTGGTGCGCTCCCAGAGCACGTTGCGGCTTGAATGCAGGTTCAGGTAGCCGATCAGTCGGCCCTTGCTCTTCGGCGAGTGGTGGTAGAGCGGAACAATCTCCAGTTTGTCCTGCCCGGGAAGGAGAGAACCGCGCCCCTCTTGTGGCGCCGACAGGGTGCCATCCGTCACGAGGACGGAGCCGTCGTCTGTTGTGATCAGAACCCCGGTGACGATGGCGTTTTGCCTGATGCCGCGCGCCATCGACGTCAGCCGTGCGGAGTCGAGCTCCCACACCGCTTCCGCAACGCCCGGCTCGACCGTGCGGCCGAGAGAGCCCAGGTCGTCCATGATGTCGCGGTCCATCATGATGTACTGCACGGCGAGCTGTGCCCCGGTCATGCTGAAGCCGAGCAGCAGATACCACGGCAGCATGGTGTAGAGCAGGCGCCGCGCCAGCGTTTGTGTTAAAAACATCGCCACCTCTCTTCAAAAATGGGTCAACAGCTCACGGCGTGGCGAAACCTGCCCCGGGCCAGCGGCCCCCGGCAAGCCAGCCTCTGAGGCACCGGGCTCCCCTGGGCAACGCCATCACCGGCGGGCTGGAGTGTCCGGCCACCACCAGCTCGTGTCCGGCAGCGTTGTGCCTGCCGGCAGTATGGGGTTGCTTAGCCGGATGACCTGACGCTTTTCCTCGCGCAGCTTGGCAATCTCGGCGGCATGAAAACTCTCGAAAAGCTTGCGGAAAGAGCCATCCGCCAAGGCCAGCCGGAGCCCGCGCTCGATTCTTCGCGCCAGAGGCCAATTGTTTTTGCTGACCCAGAAATAGATCGGAAAAGGGAAATACAGGGCTCTCGATTTCTCCACCGCCAGCTGCGGAAAGTTCTGCCTGCGCGCGTCGAGCTCGCGCTGGGCCTCGTTCAGCCCGCGCGGGAAGGCGTCGAAGCGCCCGGTCACCAGCATGCCGAACAGATCCTCGTAGCTGGAGGAGGTGATGACCGTGAAGCCGTTGGCGCGCATGATGGGCAGATCCGCCCATTGGCTGTTGAGGCCGAAGACCAGCTTCTCGCGCAAGGCCCGGTCGCCCATTTGCGCTATGCGCGCCTGATCCCCTGCCCGGATCACCAGCAGCCGGAACCCGACCATCCCACGCAAAATGTCGATCCTGATGGGCCGCAGCTTCTCTTCACGTTCGCTGTTCGTGCCCAAGGCAACGACGTGGATTCCCCCCAACTGCAGCAGCTGCACCCCGCGGTTTTGCGTCAGCTCTTCCGCGTAGGGCATGAGACGAACCGCCCCCTCGTCGTTCGTGCGCGCCAGGGCCAGCTCCAAAAGCTTCCAGCGGTATTCGTAGATCGGCCCGGAAGGAAAATAGCGCAGCACGGTCTCGGCCGCCACGGCCTGCCCGGCCCAAGCGAAAGCCACACAGGCGGCAATGGCGCAACCGGCGATGAGGCACGCGTTCCGCTTTCTCCATGGGATCTTCATTGGACAAGCCTCCCGCCCTGAACCGCTTGCAATGCGAATCCCCACAACATCTGCGTGCTCCCTTGTGAAACGTCAGTCCCCGGTCTTGGCCTTGTTGTCCGAATACGTCTCGCCGATCTCCCGGAACCTGCCCTGGATATTCATGAAGGCGTCCACCAGGTCGGGGTCAAAGTGCGTCCCCTTGCCCTCGACGATGAGCCGGGCGGCCTCCTCGTGGGGCATGGCGGCCTTGTATACGCGGTCGCTGATCAGGGCGTCGTAGACGTCGGCGATGGCCATGATCCGGCCGGCGACGGGGATCGCCTCGCCCCCCAGGCCCAGCGGGTAGCCCGTGCCGTCCCAGCGCTCGTGGTGGGAGTAGGCGATCTGCCGCGCATAGCGGAAGAAGGAGTCGCGGCCAAGGCGCTTCTCCACACCGCGCAGCGCCCTGTGGCCGATGGTCGTGTGGGTCTTCATGATCTCGAACTCCTCCGGGGTCAGCCGCCCGGGCTTGTTCAGGATGGCGTCGGGCACGCCGACCTTGCCGATGTCGTGCAGCGGGGCGGATTTGTGGAGCAGTTCGATGTCCTGGGGCTGCAGCTCCGCGGCGAATTTCGGGGTCTGGGCCAGGTGCGTGGCCAGGAGGAGCACGAAGGTTTTGGTGCGCAGGATATGGCTGCCGGTCTCGGGATCGCGGTATTCCACCAGGGACGCCAGGCTCTCGATGGCCACGTCCTGGGTCTGTTCCAGCTCCCTGGTGCGCAGGCGCACCAGATCTTCCAGGTTGTCGCGGTGCAGCTTGAGCTCCAGCTGGTTGTGGATGCGCGCCTTGACCAGGCTGGGGCTGAAGGGCTTGGTGACGAAGTCCACGGCGCCCAGGGCCAGCCCCCGTGCCTCGTTTTGCTCGTCGGACAGGGCCGTGACGAAGAGCACGGGGATGCCGCTGGTGTCCGGGTTGTCCTTGAGCCGCGCGCAGGTTTCGTAGCCGTCCATGCCGGGCATCATCACGTCGAGCAGGATGATGTCCGGCCGGGGCTCTTTCGCGGCGGAGGCCAGGGCCAGTTCGCCGTTGGTGGCCACGCTGATGGCGTAGTCGTCCCGCAGCAGCTCCATGAGGGTCTGGATGTTGTCCGGGGTGTCGTCGGCGATGAGAACCTTGGGCTTTCGTGCGAACATGTTCGGCCTCTTTGTTGCTGCTCGTGGTCTCCTGGCGCTGGCGGGGGGGGCGGCCCTGGCGGCTCTCCCGCGAAATCCCGCCCCGGCCCAGCCCCTAGTCCGGGGCGAGCACGGCCAGGGGCTCGACCAGGTGCTGGTGCGAAGCGAAACGCTGCAAGGCCTGGATCATGGGCGTCGAAAGCTCCGTGCCCGCCACGAGGAGCAGCTCTCCCGCTGTGGAGAAGACGTCCTTCTGCAGGACATAGCCGGGGTTGAGCATATAGGCGAACATGTCGTGCGGCTTCATGATCAGCACGTCGGCTTCCAGGCCCTTTGCCAGCGCCTCCACCACCTCGCGGTTCTGGACATCCCTGTCGGCCCTGAGCAGGCCGAGGGCCGCCTCCCGGGGAAGGCCCATGGAGACGTGCCGGTCATAGGCCAGCACCGCGCGCAGGATCCGGGTCCCCAGGGCCACGGTCTCACGCGCGCCAGGCTCCACCGGGCGCGGCGCCGCGCCAAGCTCCTGGCGCGCGATGATGGCCGCCACGTTCTCCAGGTACGGAATGCGCCCGATCAGTTCGCTGCCGGCCTGCGGGTGCAGGTCGAACAGGGCCTTGTCCGTTTCGGAGACGTAGTGCCCGGCATGGATTTTTTCCAGGATTCCTGGCGGCAGGCTCAGGCTGCCCACCTGGGAGAACAGGGCCGCCAGCTCGAACTGCCAGAACCCCGGCTGGTCCAGGTAGGGGGCCATGAGCTTCACGTAGCGCTTGAGCCTGGCGGCGCGGCTGTAGGCCACGGGGTTGGAGAGCGTGAGCACGTCCGTGAGCAGGCTGACGGCGCCGGCCAGGGTCTTGTGCAGCGTCTCGCGCAGCCTCGTCTCCGTGTCCTTGAGCGTGAGGTGCGTGGCCACCCGTGCGCGGACGATGGGCGGGGACACCGGCTTGACGATGTAGTCCACGCCTCCGGCAGCGAAGCCCCTGGCCTCGTCCTCCGGGTCGTTCAGGGCGGTGACGAAGATCACCGGAATCCCCCGGAGCTTCTTGTCCTGCTTCAGGAGGCGGCAGATCCCGTAGCCGTCCATGCCGGGCAGCATGACGTCGAGCAGGATGAGGTCGGGGCGGGTCTTGGCCGCCGCCTCCAGGGCCTTGTCGCCGCTGGTGGCGGCCTGGATGGCGTAGTCGTCGCGCAGGATGTCGGCCAGCGTGTGGATGTTCTCGGGCACATCATCCACAACCAGCACCAAGGGACGTTTCCTTTCGTCCATCGAGAATCTCCTGTCCCACACCTCGTGCGGGGCTGCGGCAGCTGCATCCGGGACGCCACATCCGAGGCCGCGCGCGCGTGCTCCTCGACAGAAGGGACCCCCCATGGTTTTTTTTGCATACCACGCGTGGGAGGCCTAGGCAACACCGGGCACAGGAAATGTTTCGCCATTCCCGCATGGACGACGGCCCGGATCAGCCTGGCTGTGGAGCTGCAAGACGTTGTTCACCTCACCGGTTTGCCTGCGAAGTCCAGGCCGGATCACTCCTATTTTGAGGGCGGCCTCCCGGTTGATGTTCTTCAGGGCGATGCGCCGGGGGGTGACCTGCCGGGTTTCTTCGGACCACTCAATTCTTGAGGGTGGCCTCCCGGTTGAGGTTGTTCTGGGCGATGCGACCATATGCCGCCCTTGGCCGCCGGAGGCATATTCTCTTGCTTTATGCTCCATCGTCCTCGGGCAGGTGCACGGAGCAGACCTCCACTTCCTGGTCAAAGCCTTTGACCTTGATCTGGGCGGGTTCGTCCAGGCTGAAGTGGTCGCGCACCAGGGCTGCGGTGCGGGCGGAGAGGAGCACGCCGCCTTTGGGCGCGTTGGACTCCAGGCGCTGGGCCAGGTTCACGTTGCGCCCGAGCAGGGTGAATTCGCGCCTGGTTTTGGAGCCCATGTCGCCGACGATGCAATGCCCGGTGTTCACGCCGATGCGGATCTGGATCTCGTGGCGGCCCTGGGAGCGCCAGCGCGCGTTGAGCTTGCGCAGGGCGGCCTGCATGTCCACGGCTGCGGACACCGCGTTGACGGCGGAGCGCCGGGCGTTCTCCACGGAGTCCACGCCCTCGGCTTCGGGGTAGCCGAAGAAGGCCATGATGCCGTCGCCCATGAACTTGTCCACGGCCCCGCCGTGCCGGAAGATGCAGGCGGTCATCTCCTCCAGGTATTCGCCCAGGAAGCGCTGCACCTCGGCGGGCTCCATGTGGTCGCTTAAGGAGGTGAACCCGGCGATGTCCGAGAACAGGACGGACAGGTCCACGCCCCGGCCCTCCATGATGTCCGTGCCGGACTCCAGGATCTGCCGGGCGATGGACGGGGAGAAGTAGGCTTCGAGCATGCGTTTCTGGCGCGCGCTTTCTCCGGCGGTGCGGGCCAGGCCGTCGGCCAGCAGGCCGAGGACGAAGACGGAGCAGGCAAGCGTGCTGGCCGTGAGGTTCAGGGCCAGGCCGGTGCAGAGGTAGACGCCGAGGACCAGGGCCGGGCACAGGGCGGTGGCCAGGGTGCCCACGGGCAGGAACGCGCGGATGGGCAGGCGCAGGAAGAGCAGGGTCAAAAGCCCCAGGAAGCAGGCTGTGAGGGCTGCGGAGTTCCAGGCCGGGGCCTGGCGCAGGAAGGATTTTGTCAGGATGGTGTTCATGAGGCCCGCGTGCAGGGTCGCCAGGGGCTCGGCAGCGGACAGCGGCGTGGCCTTGATGTCCGTGGTGCCCGAGGCGGCCAGGGCCACCAGCACGAGCTTGCCCTTGAGCCCCTGGCGCAGGAAGGCCAGGCGCGCCGGGTCTGCGGCGGATTCAATGAGCTCGGCGTAGGACAGGTGCCAGAAGCCCTTGCCCCAGGCCGCGGCCAGGTTCACGGGCAGCAGGCCTTCCTGGTCCGTGGGCACGCTGATGCTGCCGCCGGGCCAGGAGATGTCCAGCGCGCCGGGGCGGGCCAGGGCCTTGGCCCCCAGGTGCCGCAGCACCGAGGTCAGGGCCAGGGAGGGCAGGAGCTGGCCGTGGTAGCCGACAAAGAGCGGCATGCGCCGGAACACGCCGTCGGCGTCCGGGGTGGCGGCCACGTGGCCCAGGCCGACGGCCTGGCGTGAGAACCGGGCCAGGGGCAGGAAGGTCTTTTCGGCCTGCAGCAGGTCCGGCACGCGCACCGGTCCCGGCGGCAAAAGCGAGGGCAGAAGCGGCAGGTCGCCCTCTTCCGGGGTCAGGCGCACCACCTCGGGCTCGCTCACCAGCCCCACGCCCACGGGGAACACCACCCGGCCGTTGCGGGCCATGGCCGTTTCCAGGGCCGCGTCCTCGGCGTCGCCACTATTTCCAGACGACGGGCCGTGGAACACGACGTCATAGGCCACCACCGACACGCCGCAGTCGGTCAGGATGTCGAGGACCTTGGCGTGGGCCGAGCGCGCGAGCGGCCACTTGCCGAACAGGCGCACCGAGTCGTCGTCGATGTCCACGAAGACGATGTCCGGGTGGGCCGGGGGCCGCGCGGCCAGGCGAAAGCGCAGGTCGGACACGGCCAGCTCCAGGCGGTTGAACGCGCCGGGAAAGGCCCAGAGCAGGGCGCAGAAGAGCGCCAGCAGGGCGAAGGCAACGGCCAGGCCGCGCGCCTTTGTGGACAGGGAGCCTACGTGGCCGGGCATGGCTGCGGCGGCCTAGGGCAGGTTCTTGTTCAGGTCGCTCGGCACGGGCAGTCCGGCCTCGCGTCCGGCTGCGCCGGTCATGTTCACCGGGGACTGCGAGCCCTTCTGGCGCATGGAGCGCTTGGGCATGTCCGACTGGCCGGGCAGGGTGGTCTTGACCTCCACGCATTCCGAGACCACGCCCTGCATGATTGCGGGCCGGGGCTTGCCCGCGCGGGCCTTGGCCCAGGCCTCGTCCAGGGTCGGGGCGATGGCCGGGGCGTAGAGCCCGCCGGTGCAGGCCAGCACGCGCAGGCTGGCCGGGGCGCTGGCCGACATTATGGCCTGAGGCAGGGGCTGCTGCATGGGCCTGCCTGGGGCCAGGCGATAGGCCGCGCCGCCGCCGCCGGGCAGGATCACGGGCTCTGCGGCGGGGCCTGCGTCCACGGCGATCATGACCTCGCAGGCGCGGTTGGCCTCCACAGTGACCTGGGGCGTGGCATCCGCGCTGACGCGCAGCACGGGCAGGGCCAGGGCCGCAGGCGGGGGCTCGGGCAGGGCGCGCAGGCGCAGCTCCACCAGCACCACGGCGCGCACCGAGGCGAAGCCGATGGGCGGACTGCTGTGGCTGGCGATGATGCGCAGGCCTTGGGGCGAGGGGTCCAGGGCCTGGTTTCCGCCCAGGGCGGTGTAATGCTTGGCGGCCATGAGGCGCGCGTTGCGCAGGGCGTCCTGCTCGGCCTCCCCGGGGTCCACGCCCTGGCCCACGGCCTTGACGAGGACGTACCGCGCCGGGCCGGAGGACATGCTCCGGTCGTCGTCGTCGGCACGGGCGGCGGTTGCCGGGAGGAGCAGCGCAGCCAGCGCGAGTGCGGTCAGGAGAATGGGCAGGGGTTTTCGTCCGCGCACGGGGGGGGTGCGGAGGATGGCGCGGGTGCAAGGTGTCATGGCGGCCTCCTGGGTTGAAGGGACGCACTGACCATATCGCACATCTTCTGGCAAGACAATGCGCGCGCCGGGCGGCAAGACAATGCGCACATCGGGCGGCGCGGCGGCCGGGAATCCGGGCCGGGCCGCGCGCAGGGCGTTGCCCTGGCTGCGCGGGTCTGGTACACATCGCCAGCGGCGGGCATGACCGCCTGAACCAACCACAGAAGGAGTATGCGAGATGCAGCGTCTCTTCCGCCCGGTCCTGTTTTCGGCCCTGCTGGCCTTGATGATCCTTTCCCTTTCCGGCCCGGCCCTGGCCGCCAGCCCGGCAGCGGCAACCCCGCAGCCCGGCAAGACCCTGGTCAAGCTTGAGACCACCAAGGGCGACATCGTGCTGGAGCTGTTCAAGGACAAGGCCCCGCTGTCCGTGGGCAGCTTCCTCGCGCACGCCAAGAGCGGCCACTACGACGGCACCATCTTCCACCGCGTGATGAACGGCTTCATGATCCAGGGCGGCGGCTTCGACATGACCATGCAGGAGAGGCCCACCGGCCCGGCCATCAAGAACGAGGCCGACAACGGGCTCAAGAACACGCTCTACACCGTGGCCATGGCCCGCACCTCGGACCCGCACTCGGCCTCGGCCCAGTTCTACATCAACGTCAAGGACAACCGCTCCCTGGACCACCGCGGCAAGACCGACGAGGGCTGGGGTTACGCGGTGTTCGGCGTGGTGGTGGACGGCAAGCGCGTGGTGGACGAGATCAAGGGCGTGGCCACGGGCAAGCGCGGCCCCTACGACGATGTTCCGCTCAAGCCCATCCTCATCAAGAAGGTCGTGGTGCTTTCCGAATAGC
>CAZXZF010000036.1:0-15709 GCA_964645095.1 uncultured Desulfocurvus sp.
AGCCCTCCGCAGCAGCATCTTGTGAGTGACCTGCCCCGGTGCCAGCCCCCCCCCCTCCGCCGCCCTTGACCAGACACAGCCACATCCTCAAATGGTCCCGCCCCACCGACTGGGTAAAACCGGCGCGCCACAAACGCCACCTTTGCGTTTGCCAATCAGCCTTCCGGACGGAGGCCAACGTATCTCGCCCCCCCCGTCAAGGCGACGAGATTGGCGAGTGCTCGGTCACAGCACGCAACCAAGTCTAGCCCCCGCCCCCTTACGCAACCTCTATGAACAACCGCGCATCGAAACGCCGCTTGACCGCCCCCTCCTCGTATCAGTGGCGTGGGTAGAACTCCCATCAGCATCGCCCCCGAAGAATACGCGTGAAAGGAATAGGCAAAGAAATGATGGGAACGGATGTTCACCGCGAGGCTGTGCCGGTTTAGAAGTTTTCAAACGAACAGGCGATCCGCCTTGCGATGGGCTTCCGGTTGGGAGCTTCCAAACCAGGCAGGCGACATGAGAACCCGTGATGGTAAAATGGAAAAACTGAACAGGAGGACAACCATGAACAAGATCAGACGGCTCGGCATCATGAGTCTCGTTATGGGATTGATGACCATCATCAGCGCCCCGGCCATGGCTCAAGACCTGTCCAATGGTGCGGGCAACTTCTACAAGAGCAAGCTGGTGAGCGCGCAGAAGGTCACCTTCCTGAACCAGTACAAGATGAAGGTCGTGGGCAATCTCTTTGTGCCCAAGACAATGGACAAGAACGCCAAGAACCCGGCCATTATCGTCGGGCATCCCATGGGCGCAGTGAAGGAGCAGAGCTCCAACCTGTACGCGCAAAAGCTCGCGGAGCAGGGCTTCGTCACCCTGGCCATAGATCTGTCCTTCTGGGGGGAAAGCGAGGGCCAGCCACGCAACGCTGTTTTGCCTGAGATCTACGCCGAGGACTACAGCGCCGCAGTAGATTACCTCGGCACCCAAAAGTTTGTAAACAAGGAGCGCATCGGCGTTCTCGGAATCTGCGGCAGCGGCAGCTTTGTCATCAGCGCCGCCAAGATCGACCCGCGCATGAAGGCCATCGCCACTGTCAGCATGTACGACATGGGCGCCGCCACCCGCAACGCGCTCCGGCACTCCCTGACCGTGGAGCAGAGAAAGCAGATCATCAAGGAGGCTGCGGAGCAGCGCTACGTGGATTTCTCCAGCGGAGAGACCAAGTGGACGAACTATCTGCCTTTGAAGCTCAGCGAGAATGCTGACCCGATCCTGCGCGAGTTCTTCGATTTCTACCGCACTGCCCGTGGTCAGGCCATTCCCAAGGGCCGGACGCTACAGCTGACGCAGAACCGTGCGATCACAGGCGAAGTGAAGTTCATGAACTTCTACCCGTTCAACGACATCGAGACCATCTCCCCCCGTCCCATACTGTTCATCGCAGGGGAGAAGGCCCACTCCATCGAGTTCAGCGAAGACGCCTACAAACTGGCTGCCGAGCCGAAGGAACTCTATATCGTTCCGGGTGCCGGGCATGTGGACCTCTACGACAGGGTCAACCTGATTCCCTTTGCCAAGTTGGCGGACTTCTTCACGAAGAATCTGAAGTAGTCACTTCTCCGCTCTCCTTTCGCGGGGGCTTCTGCCATGGGTGGAAGCCCCCGCATGTTTTCACAAATCTGCCTCTCGCAAGCGCGTCCTCTGGCCCGTCGGCAATCCATGCACACGAAAGGAGCACCCCCTCTCATGCATCCGCAGACCTCCAGCTTCACTACCGGGCCAGCCAACTGGTCTGCGGTTTTCTCCCTCTCCCTGGGCGTGACAAGCCTGGTCGCCGCAGAGTTCATCCCCATCAGCCTGCTCACGCCCATGGCGCGCGATCTCGGCATCACGGAAGGCATGGCAGGCCAAACCGTAACCGCCGTCGGCGTGTTTGCCGTGCTCACAAGCCTGCTGCTGGCCCCGTTGACCAGAGGCCTCGACAGGCGGCCCATCCTGCTCACTTTCTCCGGTCTGCTGGTTGTCTCGAGCGTGCTTGTCGCCCTTGCGCCGAACTTTTGGGTTCTCCTGGCTGGGCGCGGCCTTCTCGGCATCTGTGTGGGCGGGTTCTGGTCCATGGCGGCTGCGGTGACCTTGCAACTCGTGCCCACAAAGGACGTTCCACGCGCCCTCAGCTTCATCTCTGCCGGGGTGTCCCTGGCGACCATCATCTCCCTGCCCATCGCCAGCTACCTCGGGCATCTTGTGGGCTGGAGGAACGTGTTCCACCTTGAGGCACTCTTGGGGGCGGCAGGGCTCGCGTGGCAATACAAGGCTCTCCCTCCGCTCGCCGCGCGCGAGGGCAGCAGCTTCGGGAACATGCTCGCCCTTATGAAAAAGGGCTGGGTGTGCGCAGGCATCCTCGGCACCATTTTCAGCTTTGGCGGCTACCATGTGTTCTTCACCTACCTCAGGCCGTATCTCCAGCACGACATCGGCCTGCACCCCGGCACGCTCTCGCTGGTCCTGGGGGCGTTCGGCGTCGCCAACTGCCTCGGCACCCTCTGCGCTGCTCCGATTTTGAACTGCCGATTCAGGGTGAGCATGGTCGCATTGCCTCTGGTTCTCGCAGTGGTGGCGGCCGCAATGTACGCAACGAACGGGCATGTCGGGGCAAGTGTGGTGCTGGCCGTCCTCTGGGGGCTGATTTACGGCATCATCCCCGTGGGCTGGTCCACCTGGATCACCCGCACGCTTGCCGACAAGACGGAACTGGCGGGTGGGCTGTCCGTCGCCTCCGTCCAATTCGCCATCGGAACAGCGGCGGCCATTGGCGGCATGGTGTTCGACAGCTGTGGCATAGACGGCATTTTCCTCACTGCGGCAGCGCTGCTCGTCATCGCAGCCCTCGCGGTGGCCATCAGCTTCTTGGGATACGCGAAGGAGTCGGGTCGGCCCGCCTGACTTCTCTCCTCCTGTGCTGACGATTCCTTTCTCCAACCGTTCCTTCCGGCAAGTTGGCGACGGATTCCCTGGGTTCGCTTGAGGGCGGAGCAGCGCGGAAAGTGGGGCCGTGGGAGGGGGTGTCAGCAGACAACGGTTGTCCAGCCAGGTTTGTCCGGCAATAGCAGTGATACGATCAGGCAAGATTTTGAAAGGATCAGGTCTACCAGCCGAGCAGCCCCAGTTCTAAAAGGAATAGGCAACAAGAGGCCGGTTGGAGATCTGCGGTTGAGGCTTCATTTGAACGAAATGTTGGGGGAGGATGTATGGACGACAAGCTGACACGCCGGAATTTTCTGAAGACAGGCGCCCTGGCTCTTGGGGCCGTGGCGACGCACGAACTGGCTGCGCTGGGGACCGCGACCGCCGCCCAGGCCTCGCAGGGAGCCGGAGCGCCTGGCAGCGCCGCCCTGACAGTGGACGGCCCGGCGATGCCAAAGGCCAAGGTCTACTTCACCAAAGACATCAGCGTGGCCGGGCTGCTCAAAATCTACGCTCAGGTGAACCAGGGCATCACCGGCAAGGTGGCCATCAAACTGCACACCGGCGAGCCCAAGGGGCCGAACCTCTTGCCCATCTCGCTCATCAAAGGGTTGCAGGCCACCATCCCGAACAGCTCCATCGTGGAGTGCAACGTGCTCTACCCCAGCCCCAGGCAGCACACGCAGACCCACCGCGAGGTCATCCGCACCAACGGCTTCGACTTCTGCCCGGTGGACATCATGGACGCCGACGGCGACGTGCTGCTGCCCATTCCGGGCATGCGCGAGTTCCTGGACAAGTGGGGCGGCTTCGGCCTGAAGGAGCGCCCGTACACTCCGGGCGTGCATCTGACCGAGGTCGCCGTGGGCAAGCACCTGCTCAACTACGATTCCATGCTCGTGTACACGCACTTCAAGGGCCACGCCATGGGCGGCTTCGGCGGCTCGCTCAAGAACATCTCCATAGGCTGCGCCTCGGGCCAGGGCGGCAAGCGGCAAATCCACGGCGACGGCTGGGCAGGAGGGCCTCCCTTCCACGAGCGCATGGTGGAGGCGGGCAAGGGCATCGCTGCGCATTTTGCGGGGCGCATCACCTACATCAACGTTTTGAAGAACCTCTCCGTGGACTGCGACTGCGACGCCCACGGCAAGCCGCCTACAATGGCCGACATCGGCATCGTGGCCTCCACCGACATCCTGGCCGTGGACAAGGCCAGCGTGGACCTGGTGTACGCCCAGTCCGAGAGCCAGAAGCACGACCTCGTCGAGCGCATTGAGTCCCGGCAGGGCCTGCGCCAGCTGGAGTACATGAAGGCCCTCGGCATGGGCAGCGACCAGTACGACTTCATCACCATTTAGGATTTGGAGGAGCCATGACCGTTCCCGTTTTTTACGCCGACCTCTCCGTGAAGAACCCGGCGGACACCCGCCTGGCGAAAATCAAGCGCCTGTGCGACGCCATCGGCCTGGCCGACAAGGTGAAGCCGCTGGGCAAGGGCGGCGAGGACGAACTGGTGGCCATCAAGGCGCACTTCGGCGAGACCGGCAACGACACCTACCTGCACCCCACCTTCGCCCGGCAGGTGGTGGACTGCGTAAAGGCCGCCGGGGCCAAGCCCTTCCTCACCGACACCTGCACGCTCTACAAATCCACCCGGCACAACGCCGTGGACCACCTGGAGACCGCCTACCTGCACGGCTTCACGCCCTATGTTGTGGGCGCGCCGGTCATCATCGCCGATGGCGTGACCAGCAAGTGCTTTGAGGAAGTGCCGGTGAACCTGAAGCACTTCGCCACGGTCAAGATTGCTCAGGCCTTCCGCTCGGCCAGCGCCATGGTGGTGCTCACCCACTTCAAGGGCCACATGATGGGCGGCTTCGGCGGGGCCATCAAGAATCTGGCCATGGGCTGCGCGCCCATGGCGGGCAAGATCGACCAGCACGGCCGCACCATCGCCGTGTACCCCAACTGCATCGGCTGCGGCGAGTGCGTGAAGCACTGCCCGCAGGACGCCCTCACGCTCACCAAGCCCCAAAAGGGCCAGAAAGGCCGAAAGGCGCTTGTGGATTCGGAGCGCTGCATTGGCTGCTATGAGTGCGTCACCGTATGCCCCAACGGGGCCATCGGCATCAGCGCACCCGGCGAGTATACCGACTTCGCCGAACGCATGGCCGAGTATGCCTACGGCGCGGTGAAGGACCTGGGGGACCAGGGGCGCATCGTGTACCTGAACTTCCTCATGCACGTGACCACGCAGTGCGACTGCGCGGGCTGGTCCGAACCGGCCATGGTGCCGGACCTGGGTATTCTGGCCTCCACCGACCCCGTGGCCATCGACACGGCCAGCTATGATCTGGTGAACGCCGCGCCGAGCATCATCCATCTGGGCGGGAACGAGCTGCACACCCACGGCTACGACAAGTTCGAGGCCCACCGGCCCGAAACCCGAGGTCGGCACCAGATCGACTACGCCGAGAAAATCGGCATGGGCACCACCAAATACGAGCTCATCAAGGTCTAGCCGCCCGACCTGTACGCACTCACCCCATAGCGGCGCCTCGGTCCTCCTTCCTTTGCGGGGCGCCGCCTTCCAGACAGACTAAGAGGTCATATGGACCACGGCATTCTATTCGACCACTCCCGCACCGCGCGCATCGGTCTGCCCGAGGCGGTGTTTTGCGAGGGCAAACCCTTTGAGGCCGTGCAGGAGCTGCTCAGCCAGTTCGGCAGGGGCTCGGGCCGCCCCATCCTGTTCACCCGGCTCGCCCCGGAAGTCTTCGCCAACGTGCCGGAAGAAGTCCGCGCCGGGTATGACTTTCACCCGCTCTCACGCACGGCCTTCGGCGACAAGCTCCCCCCCAAGGCCAAGGGCAAGGTCGCGGTCGTCTCCGCTGGCACGGCGGACGGCTTCGTGGCCTGGGAAGCAGCGCGCACGCTGGAATACCTGGGCATTCGCCACCAGGTGTTCGAGGACTGCGGCGTGGCGGGCCTGTGGCGCCTGGCCGAGCGCCTGGGCGAGATCAATTCCTTCGACGCGGTCATCCTCGTGGCCGGGCTGGACGCGGCGCTGGCCAGCGTCATGGGCGGCCTCACCCCCAAACCAGTGTTCGGCGTGCCCACCTCCGTGGGCTACGGCGTGGCCAAGGGCGGCAACGCGGCCCTGGCCAGCATGCTGTCGAGCTGCGCGCCGGGCGTGGCCATCATGAATATCGACAACGGCTACGGCGCGGCCTGCGCCGCCGCCAGGGTGGTAAACGCCTTATGAGCCACACGCAGGAACATCACGATCACCACCACGGACACGGCCACAGCGGTCCTGCCCCGTCAGTCCTGACCATCCGCGCCAACTCGGGCCTCTCGGGCGACATGCTGCTGGCCGGGCTTTTGCGCATGGCGGAAGTGGACGAGATAGAGCTGGAGCGCCTCCTGGCCGCCGTCATGCCGGAGCTGTCCGCCTCGGTGCGCCTGGTCCGCAAACAGGTAAACCACATCGGCGGCTGGCACGCGGAAGTGAACCTGCCGCACCAGCACGAGCACCGCACGCTTGCCGACATCACGGCGCTCATCAAAGCCTGCGGCATGAGCGATACGGCCAAGGGCCTTGCCACCGAGACCTTCACCCTGCTGGCCCGCGCCGAGGCTGCCGTGCACGAGAAGAAGCCGGAGGACGTGCACTTCCACGAGGTGGGCGCGCTGGACAGCATCCTGGACATCTGCCTGGCCTGCGAGCTTTTCGCCAGGCTCGCGCCGGGGCGCTTCGTGGTCAGCCCGCTGCCCCTGGCGGACGGCTTTGTGGCCTGCGCCCACGGCATCATCCCCGTACCCGCCCCGGCGGTGCTGGAGCTGCTGGAAGGCATACCCGTGCGACCCTTTGCAGGCACCGGCGAGACCGTGACGCCAACAGCCATCGCGCTTTTGCGCGCCCTGGGCGCGGAGTTCGGCCCCTGGCCTGCCATGCGCATGGAAAAGCGGGCGCTGGTCTACGGGGGCAAGGTCTTCGAGAACGCGCCCAACGGAGCGATTTTCGCCTTCGGCCCGCAGTTCCGGGAGTAACCTCCCCCCCAACACCACAAGGAGATCATCATGAAGAAGCTTATAGCATCATCAGCGCTTCTGACCCTGCTCTGCCCGATCGTGGCAATGGCCGCACAGGGCGGCGACAGCGCGGAAGGGGTCGCCATCTCCAGCGGTAGCCAGGCCTCGGTCAAAGGACCATCGGATTGGTTCACCGGCACGGTGCGCATCGACACCCCCTTCGCCGCCAAGGCACCCGGACGCATGCAGGGGGCGGTGGTCACCTTCGAGCCCGGTGCGCGCACTGCCTGGCATACGCACCCGCTGGGGCAGACCCTCATCGTGACCTCTGGCAGCGGCCTGGTCCAGCGCGAAGGCGGCCCGGTCGAAACCATCCGGCCCGGCGACATCGTGCGGATTGCTCCCGGCGTGAAGCACTGGCACGGAGCAGCGCCAGCCACGGCCATGACGCACACAGCCATCCAGGAAGCCCAGGACGGCAAGCTCGTCACTTGGATGGAGAAGGTGACGGACGAACAATACAGCGGTAAGAGCAAGCAGGAGCTTGCCCGCAACCAAGCCCACGACAGGAGCAACATGTTGGAAATCAAGCGAATCGGCTCGCAGCCGTCCGTCAAAGGCCCTGCCGAGTGGTTCACCGGCACTGTGCGCATCGATCCCATGCTCGCTCAGGCGAACAAGCCTTCCCGGGTCACCGTCTATTGCGTCACCTTCGAACCCGGCGCGCGCACGGCCTGGCACACGCACCCCCTTGGCCAGACCCTTATGGTGACCGCCGGGTGCGGGAGGGTGCAGGTTGAAGGCCAACCCGCCGAGGAGATCCGCCCCGGCGACGTGGTGTGGATAGCGCCCGGCGAGAAACATTGGCATGGGGCGGGACCAGCCACGGCCATGACGCACACAGCCATTCAGGAGGTGCTGGACGGTTCGCCGGTGACATGGCTGGAGCACGTCAGCGATAAACAGTACGCTGGAGTGCAATCCGGGGTTTTGAGGGGGAACAACCATGAGCAATGACACCAAGAATAGGACGGACATGGACCCGTCCCGGCGCAGCTTCATGAAACTGACCGTGGCCGGGCTGCTTGCAGGCGCGGCGATGCAGCTTTTGCCGGGCCTGTCCACGGCCAGCGCGGCGGAGAAGGGCGGCCAGGGCAAGAAAGTTCTGGTGGTCTACTACTCGCGCTCCGGCAACACGCGGGACATGGCCAACCAGATTCACGCGCTGGCTGGCGGAGATATCGTTGAGCTGCAAACCGTGACCCCGTATCCGTTCGAGCACCGGGCCACCACGGAGCAGGCCCGGCGCGAGTTGGACAGCGGCTACAAGCCGCCGCTTACGACGAAGATCACGGGCCTCGCGTCCTATGACGTGATTTTCGTGGGTTCGCCCAGTTGGTGGGGCACCTACGCCGCGCCGGTGAAGACCTTCCTGTCGGACTCCGACTTCTCCGGCAAGACTCTGGTCCCCTTCATCACCCACGAGGGCAGCGGCCTGGGCCGCGCCCCGGCGGACATGGCCAAGCTCTGCCCCAAGTCGACGCTGCTGGAGGGCCTGGCCGTTCGCGGCGGCAGCGTGAAAACCGCGCGAGAGGACATGGAGTCCTGGTTGCGCAAAATCGGGATGAGGAAGTAGCCGGGTATGTTCGAAGCAATGACTCGCCGAAAGTTCATCCTACGGGGAGCGGCTGGCTTGGCCCTGACCAGCGTCGCCAGCGTTGGGGGCGGCGTCTGCGCCCTGCAGCCGAAAATCGGCCCATTGCCGCAGGGCCAACGCCTGGAGCGCATCCTGGCCTCGCCTAACTACGTGGACGGGGAGTTCCACAACCTGTTGCCGACTACGACCCTCACCAACGGCAAGGGACAGCTGGCCACCATGTGGGACTTCCTGTTCGTGCCCAAGGAGCGGTTGCGGCCGGACCACCCCCTGCCCATGCTCAAGACCAACATCAAGGCCCTGGCGGCAAAGCAGGGAGACGCGCTCGTCTGGTTTGGCCATTCGTCGCTGTTTTTGCGGCTGGGCGGCAACAGCGTGCTTGTGGACCCTGTCTTCAGCTCCTTTGCTGCGCCGTTCTTCTTCATGAACCGGGCCTTTGCCGGGGACTATCCCTATGCCTCGGACGACATGCCGGACATCGACTGCCTCCTCATCTCCCACGACCACTGGGACCACCTGGACCACGACACACTCATGGCGCTGCGCCCCAGAATCAAGGCCGTGGTCTGCCCGCTTGGCGTGGGGACCATCCTGGAGGACTGGGGCTTTGCCTCGGAGCTCATCCACGAGGCTGACTGGAACGAAGAGGTGCGCCTCGCGCAGGGGCTCACCATCCATGTGCTGCCCGCAAGGCACTTTTCGGGCCGTTGGCTCACCCGCAACAAGACGCTCTGGGCTGGGTTCCTGCTGGAGACGCCGGGCCGCAAAGTGTTCTACAGCGGCGACTCCGGCTACGGCCCGCACTTCGCAGACATCGGGGCGAGGTTCGGCCCTGTGGATCTGGCCATCATGGAGGCCGGGCAGTACGACCCCAGCTGGAAGAACATCCACATGATGCCCGAGGAAGCGGCCAAGGGGGCGCTGGACCTGCGCGCCAGGGCGCTCCTGCCCGTGCACTCCGGCCGCTTCACCATCTCCAATCATGCCTGGGACGATCCCTACAAGCGCCTCGCCACTACGAGCGAAGGCAAGGCATTCCGACTGCTGACGCCACGGATTGGCGAGATGGCGGACCTGGGGGACCAGGCCCAGCGCTTTGGTGCGTGGTGGGAAGCCCAGGCCCGGAATATCGGGTAGGCCCAGCGCAAATCCTCGCTGCGGGCAACCCCAGCCGGGCTGTGCATCTTTCAGGATTCATTGTACAGTGCAGTCAACACCAGGGAGGACTCCCACGATGAACAACACGGAAAGCCAGAAACATGCGCCCGAGGACATGTTGGCAACGCGCCAGTCGCTCGCCGCGACCATCGACCGGCTCACTGCAAAGACTCCGCTGGTCACCTCCGATGCCTTGGGGCTGACCCTCACGCGCTTCGAGGCCCCGACGGAGCTTACGGCCTACATGCACGAACCAAGTCTGTGCCTGGTGGCCCAGGGGGCCAAGCGCCTTCTGCTGGGGGGCGAGCTGTTCCAGTACGACGCGGACCACTACCTCATCACCTCCGTCGACCTGCCCCTGGTCGCGCAGATCACCGAGGCGGATGCCGAGCGGCCGTACCTCGGCCTCAAACTGACGCTGGACATGCGGAGGGTCTCCCAACTCCTGGTGGACAGCAATCTGCCCAGGCCCCGCACGCAGAAGACCAACCTCGGCATCGCCGTCAGCAGTGTCGACCTGCGGTTGCTCGAGTCCTTTTTGCGGCTGCTCGACCTGCTCGACACGCCGGAGGACATCCCCATTTTGGCTCCGCTCATCCAGAAGGAAATTGTGTATCGCCTACTCATCGGCGAGCAGGGCCTGCTTCTGCGGCAGATGGGCACGGCGGGAAGCCAGAGCAATCAGATCGGCCAGGTCCTCAACTGGCTGCAGAAGAACTACGCCAAGCCGCTGCGTGTGGACGACCTGGCCGCCCATGCGAGCATGAGCAACGCCACTTTCCACAGGCACTTCCGCGAACTGACGGCCATGAGTCCGCTCCAGTTCCAGAAGCGCATCCGGCTGCACGAGGCCAGGCGGATGATGTTCGCGGACCATATGGACGCGAACTCTGCGGCTCTTCAGGTGGGCTATGAGAGCAGCACCCAGTTCAACCGCGAGTATAGCCGTCTTTTCGGGGCCCCCCCCCTGCGAAACGTCAAAGCACTGCGTAAGCACACCACCGACATGGGAGAAGGGGCGCGGCGGCAGAAGGCATAACGTCGAAGGATTTCTGGCCGTCAATGGCTCCTGGCCCAAGCCCCTGTGTCACGTTTGGACATGACATGATGGGGCCACAGCATCCCACAGCGAAACGCCCGAGACTGCCCCGGCCTGAGCCAGGCTGTCTCGGCCGTTTGATCCAACAGCACATCAATCGGCGATGCTTGACCTCGCAAAATTAGGTGTATATACACTGTTCGCCGAGACGTGGTGCGGAGGAGCAAGGACATGCCGAAGCAGGACCGTAAAATGATGAGAAACACCCCGCTGCAGCAAGTCGGAAGCCGCTGTGTCAGTTTCAACCTGCGCCGGACCGCGCGGGCCGTCTCGCGCCTGTACGACGCCTGCCTTGCACCCAGCGGGCTGCGTTCCACCCAGTTCACCATCCTTATGGCCCTTCACTGCGCCGGTCCGCTGACGCTCACCAAGCTGGCAGATAGTCTAGTGGCCGAGCGCACCACGCTGACGCGCAACATTGGTCTGCTGGAGCGCAAGGGGCTCCTCCGTACTGAAAGCGGCCAGGATCGCCGCAAGCACCACATCGTCATTACGGAGGAAGGACGAGCCATGCTTGAGGCAGCCCTGCCCCACTGGGAGGAAGCCCAGGAGATCATGGAGGCGGGCCTGGGCCGGGAGCGCTTGGAACGGCTCATGACGGACCTGGCCGACCTGGTAGAAACAGCGCGGCGCTGACGTGGTGCGCAAATGAGGAGCACGCACATGAACAAAACTACCACATTGACGCCCACGCGCATGAGCGCTGCGGAGCTCCGGCGCATCTGCCTGGAGACAGGGGTGGGCGACGTCGGCTTCGTCGAGATCGGACGGGCGGCGCTGGACTTCGAGCGCACCGACATCCTGGCCGCCTACCCGCGCACCAAGACCATAATTGCGCTGGCCTGGCCGCTCAATCCTGAGAACATCCGCAGCCAAGCACGGCAGATGTCCGCCGAAGAGTTCCACCACACCTCCGGACAGTTGGTCAGCGCGGAGCGCGACATTTTGCGCCGCCTGAACTCCCAGGGCATACGCGGCGTGGCCGTGCCTGCGGACTTCCCCATGGACATGGGCCGCTTCCCAGGAAAAATCTGGTACGTGAGCCACAAGGTCATGGCCGTGGAGGCCGGACTGGGCCACATGGGCATGAACCGGATGGTCATCCACCCGGAGCTGGGCAACTTCATCCGGCTCAGCTCTGTGCTTATCGATGCGGAGTTGGACGAATATGGAGCGCCGCTTGAGCAGTCGCCCTGCAACAACTGCGGCCTGTGCGCTACAGTATGCCCGGTGGGAGCCATCAGCGCCACGGAGCCCTTCAACCTCATGACCTGCATGACCCACGCCTATCGCGACAACGTCAGGGGCTTCATGGACCTCTTGGACTCGCTCATGGCCTCGGAGAACATGAAGGAGCTGCGCATTCGCTTCGCGGACCGGGAGATAGCCTCCATGTGGCAATCGCTGATGTACAAGATGAACTACCGCTGCGGCTACTGCATGGCCGTGTGCGCGGCGGGTCGGGCAGGCGGCTGCGGCTTTGAGGGACGCCCCAAGAAGGATTTCCTCAAGGAAGTGGTCCAGCCGCTCAAGAACCGCAAAGAGGACGTGTACGTCGTCGCCGGTTCGTCTGCGGAAGCGCGCGCGGCGTCCAATCCCAACAAGCAGGTGCGGCGCGTGGGCCTGGCCGTCGCCCGAAAACCATAGTTTTCTCATTCCCCCCTGCCGAAAGGATCGGGCGAGGCCTTCCCCGCCGACGCGGAGCAGTTTTGCACTACAAATCTGCACTACAAATGTCCCCAAAAGGTCGTAATTTTGTAGTGCAGCCAGAAAATATACGAATAATTTCAGCACTTCAGATGGTATCATTTTGAATGGCATTCAAGAGGCCGTGGGTTCAATTCCCTCCAGCTCCACCAGAAAGATCAAGGGCTTGCGAAGCGATTCGCAAGCCCTTTTTCTTTGCGTTGTCTGATCTGTCCCCCCAGTTTGGTGTGACGCAACGTGAATTCCCTGCCCATGGTCAATGAAAGATTTTCTTCGACATGGGCGTCGATACCGTATTCATCCACTCACGTGAACATCATCTAGCTATCATCCCCAACAAGCCGCTCGGCACCCAGCTATTTCCCGAAGGGACACTTGGGGAAGGTGCAGGTGCGGCAGTCCAGGCAGAAGCCGCCCTCGGCCATCTGCGCCAGGTCGCGGCGCGTGATCTCGCAGCCCGCCAGCACGCGCGGCAAGAGGATGTCCAGGCTGGTGGCCTTGTGGAACAGGGCGCAGGCTGGCACGCCCATGACCTTCGCCTGCCCGATGCGGCCGAGGAGCGTCATGGCCCCGGGCAGGAGCGGCGCGCCATAGAGCATGTCCGTGAGCCCTGCCGCCACCAGCCCCTTGCGGGTCACATCATCGGGGTCGACAGAGAGCCCGGCCGTGGTGACGATGAGGTCCGCGCCCTGGGCCAGAAGCCCGCCCACGGCCTCGGCGATCTTGTCCGTGTCATCCGGCACGATGGCCTCGGCCACGATGGAGCAGCCCAGGCGCTCGACCTTCTCCCGGATGATGGGCGCGAAGCGGTCCTCGATGAGCCCCTGGAAGACCTCGGTGCCTGTCACCAGCACGCCCACCTGCGCGGGCCAAAGGGGCAGCACGCGCAGCAGCGGGCCGGCGGCCAGCACGGCCTGGGCCTTGCGGTAGTTTTCGGCCGAAAGGAAGAGCGGAATGGCTCTGGCCCCGGCCAGGCCCTTGCCGGCCTCGGCCAGCACGCCGGAGTGGCGGCAGGCGCAGGTCACGTCCGGCACCAGGTTGAAGGCCTCCAGGCGCTCCCGGTCGACCTCGAACACGCCGGTGACAGCGGCGCGGAAATTGATCTTGCCCTCGCGCGGGATCTCGTCGTGCGTCACGTTCGCGCCCGCCATGAGCCCGGCAAAGGTGAGCGCAGCCTCGTTCTCGTGCACGAAGCCCTTTGGCGCGTCCTGCTCCAGGTAGACGTGCGCGCGGCCCATCTGCTGCAGGCGGCAGACGTCGCCGCCGGTGAGCGTCTGCCCGGCCTGGAACGCAACGCCCTTGCTCTCGCCGGGCACGATGCGCGTCATGTCGTGCAGGGCGCGGTGGCCCACGGCGTCGGCCACGGGCACGGACACGGGGCGCGGCTGCTCGGCGCAGGCGCTGGCGTCCATGGCGTAGGGCGCCTCGCCCTGGCAGCCCCGGCAGATGGCCCCGTCCGGCGCGGGGTAGGGCTCGGCGCAGATGGGGCACAGGGCCACGCGGCCCATGCCCTTGTGCTTGCGCGCGCGCTCGATCATCCGGATGGGCGCCATGGAGCAGAGGCCCTCGCCCGCCTCCTCGATCTCGCGGAACAGCTTGTCCGTGTCCTGGTCGGCCTTGGCCTTGAGCTTGAGGAACCAGGAGCTGATCTCCCCAAAAGGGGCCATCTTGTCCACGTCGAGCCAGACGCGGAAGCCCACGCCGGTGTGCTTGTCGTACAGCGCCAGGGCGTAGCGGCCCAGGTTCAGCACGCGCATCCAGCCGTTGCCCAGGGTGCAGGGGGTCAGGATCTGCACGGCGTCGGGCAGGCACTTGGGCGTCTCCACCACGGCCTCGAAGAGCGTGCCCTCGGGCAAACCCCGGCGCGCCAGCTCCACCATGTACCCGCCGATGAGCAGTCCAGGGGCGGGATAGCCGTGGAAGGCCGCGGCCTTGGCCTTGAACTCCTCGAAGGTGTATGCGCCGATGTTCATGTTACCTCATGATATGGGTGCGCGGGCGGAAGCACAAGGCCCCTGCCCGCGCAGTGAGGGGTTGTGGACCAGACCTTCAAGGAGGCAGGAGACAATTGCCTACTTCTCAACCAGCGCCTTTACGGCGAAATCGAGCGCCCGCAGCCGAAGCCTTGGCACTTCCGCACACGCCTTCTCGTCCACCTCACGCAACACCAGGTACGCGGCAACATCACTTGGATGCTGAAGCGCGGCTTTCTTCGTCTCGCGGTAATGGACAGAAAGGCGGGACTCGATGGCAGCGGCCAGGCGGCCAGCCATGCCCGTGATGGCTCCGATATCCTCCACCGTTACCCGGGTGGCCCTTGGCTCCCACAGGGGCGCGATGCTGGAGAAGTTCTCCGGAATGTCCTTGAGCATCGGTGCAGCAGTCTTCCTGTCAGGGATGGAGCGCACGGCCCAGAGTGAGCGTTGCTGTCCCTTGCGGGGCCTGGTCTTGACCTTGACGTCGGTCATGGCGAATGGCTTGAGCATTGTGGCTTCCCCTGGGGCTGGTACGGCTTCACACACTGACATCCCACTCCGGCAGGTCTGGCGCTGAAAGTACCATGACCGGGTTCCACACACAATCGGTTCAGCCCGTTTGCGCCCCGCTCGGCGCTCAGGATATTGCCGCTAACCTCAAGAACAAATGCCACTTGTTGAGCTTCCCCTTTTTGCATGCCGACAAACAGGATTCGACGGGAAAAGGCAATTGGAGTTGTCGAATCTCCGGACACCTCCCCGCGCCTGGTTGATGCCGCCTCCGCCACAGAACGGTGGATCCTGCCCAGGCTCGCAGCCCCTGTGCGTCCCTCAACGCCGGCGCTCGCCAGTCCACCGGCCCTGTGCCAGAACGTGCGCAAGTCGATACCACTCGACATTTTTGACCCCACTCCCCATACGTGACTATGTCAAGATGGACATAACAACGTTAGGCTTGCGTCGCCAATTCAGCTGCGCGAGGGGAGAGAATATCTTTATGAGTTTGAACCAATCGCAAGTGCCAGATATTGATACTCGGCAGGTGAGCCCCGAGGAATTTGAACGACTTCTGGAGCGCGTGCGCGGCTTTCACGGCTATCCCGCGCCCGGCGTGGTGCTCGG
>CAZXZF010000037.1:0-5256 GCA_964645095.1 uncultured Desulfocurvus sp.
CGCGCCTAGGCGCGGCCAACTTCTGCGACGATGCGCAGGAAGGCGTCCTTGTCCAAGGCCCGGATGAGCAGCTTGGTTCCGTCGGGGCTGAAGGTGGGCTCCCAGACCTTGGTGAACTCGCGCGGGTAGACCTTTCCGTCGACCACCAGGGTCTGGCGCCCGGCCTTTTCCACCTTCACGGCCACATGTCCGCCGCTTGCGCTGATGACCGGCGCCCAAGCCATGTCCCAGACTCCGTCCCAAAGCTTGCCGTCGACCATGACGCGCCAGTCGCGGTTCTCGTTGTTGCCCAGGGCGGCAACAACCTCGCCCTGGCGGGCGATGACCAGATCCGTGACCACCGGCAGGGAGATCCCCCAGGGCTTGCCGTTCACCGCCACGGTGAACGCCCCGAACCGCGGGGCCACGATGGCCGCGATGTTCTTGCCGTCCTGGCTGATGACCTGCTGCCAGCACTGGGCGAACTTGGGCTCCCAGATGATCGTGTCGTCCTGGGCCAAACCCCAGGCCCCGGCCACGCGCACCGGCGCCACCACTGTGCCCGAGGCCGGATTGAAGCGCGGCTCCCAGACGCAGGCGTAGTTGCCCGCCCACTTCTTGCCGTCCACGGCGATGGAGTAGTCGTACAGGCTTGTGCGCACCTGCACGGCCACGCGCTTGGCCTGGGCGTCGAAGGCCGGGGTCCAGACGTTCATGAAGTTTTCGCCCCAGGCCACGCCGTCGACGGCCACGCCGAAGACGCCGGCGGCAAAGCCGTCGAGGTCGGCCGGCTTGAGCGAGGCCAGCTGCACAACCGCCGCCGAGGACTGGCCGTCGGCCGAGAGCACGGGCTGGTTGGCGTTCTCGTACAAGGTCTCCCAGGGCGTGCCGTCGAGGCACAGGCCGTATTCTCCGCCGCTCTGGATGCAGGCCGCGATGACGTCGCCCGCGGTTGAGAACTGCGTGCCCCAGAGGTAGTCGAAGCTCTCCTCCCAGGCCTCCCCGTCCACGGCCAGGGTCCACATGCCGTCCTGCTGGACGATGGCTGTGAGCCGACCGTCCGGACTGAAGCGTGGAAACCAGGCCTTGTCAAAGCTGTTCTCCCACTGTTCGCCGTTGACCAGGGCGGTGAATCCGCCCTCGGCCAGGCTGGCCAGGGCGGCCAGACGTTCCCCGTCGGGCGAGGCGTACGGCTCTTCGACCCAGGCGCAAGCCTCCGGGCATTTCATCGAAGAGAGTATGACCCGTTGTCCCGGCTCCCAATTCCACAAGGTCGGTGGATGCATGTCGCCCTCCCCTGCACGCTTAGCGTGCGCAACGTATTCAGCGCAGAGTGCTCCGCTAGGAATAACCTCAAAAACTCGCCATTTTAATGCGCTATGAAAAGAAGTTACGATTAACAATGATGCGCACCGTGATGTACCTACATGCAATGTTGCCACAATTTTTACTCTGTTGGAAGCACTTTTTTGAATTTTTTGTTTACATACGCTCAAAGTATGTATATGATAATTATGCATACAGAAATGGTATGAGTTGCAAGGCACCGTTACATTGTCTATTGGAGACAGATGATGCTTTGTGTATAATCTCTTGGTGTCCATCTGTGCCCGAGAGCCGGGGCAATCAACAGATAAGGGTTCAAGGGGGGGGCGCCATGCGACTGACCACCAAGGGAAGGTACGGGATGCGGCTGGTGCTGGACATCGCCCAGCACGAAGAGAAAGGGCCTGTGTCCATGGCCGAGACCTCGCTCAGGCAGGATGTCTCGGTCAAATACCTGGAGCGCCTGGTCGGGGAGCTCCAGCGGGCCGGGTTCGTGCGCAGCGTGCGCGGGCGCGAGGGCGGACACCTCCTGGCCATGCCCCCGGAGAGCATCACCGTGGGCGATGTGGTGCGCGCCCTTGAGGGCGACTCGGCAGTGCTGCCCTGCAGCAGCAATCGCCTGGCCTGCCCGCGCTCGGTGCACTGTCTTACGCGGACCATCTGGATCGCGGCCGACCAGGCCATGCTTGAAAAGCTCGATTCCGTCACCGTGCGCGACATCTTAAGCGACGGGCAGAACTGCATCGCCCGCAAGGAGGCCGAGCAGGCCAAGGCCCTGAAGGCCTTGAAGCAGCCCGAGGCCAAGGCCGGGGAGGAGGCCCAGTCCGAGCCGCTGCAGCGCAAGAAGCTGGCCCGGCGCATCTTCCGCCAGCGCCTGGCCCAGACCGTCCAGGGACGCCCGCTGCGGCCCGAGGGCGCGCCCAAGAAGATCCTGGTCGTGGACGACGACCCGGACATCGTGGACTATCTGGTGACGGTTTTTCGCGAGCGCGGCTACGACACGTGCAGCGCCTCGGACGGCGACGTGGCCATGGAGGTGCTGGTGACCGAGTTCCCGGACCTCGTCACCCTGGACCTGGAGATGCCCCACGAGTGGGGGCCGAAGTTCTTCCGCAGGTTCTCGCGCATCCCGGAATTCCGCGACCTGCCGGTCATCGTCATCAGCGGCCTGCCCGGCATCCACCTGGCCATCCGCAAGGCCGTGGGCACGGTGCGCAAGCCCTTTGACCCCAAGGAGGTGCTGCGCATCGTTGAGGGGGCCATCGGCGCGCCTTAAGCCCAGGCGCAGCACAAAGCGGCCCAGGCGGTCAGGGGGTTCCCTGGCCGTCTTTTTCGTGCGTTGCTGTCGTGGGTGCGAGCTCGGCGGCGGGGGGCGGGGCTCCGCGCGCAGGCGCGGGTGTCAGCTCGGGAGCTTCAGCAGAACGTAATTGCGCACGCTGGCGGCCCCGGCGGAGCGGGCGCTGTCGTCCAGGCGGTTGCGCTCGGCGCTGGTGCGCACGCTGCCCAGGAGCACGGCATTGCCCTCCACCACCTGCACGCGCACCTCGCGGGTGCGCACCCCGGACATGCGCAGGATGTTGTCGCGCAGCTCGCCATCGGAGACGAATTGCCTGCCCGAGCCGGCCGGGAACAGGCACAGCGTGATCTCGCGCACGCCCTTGACGTTTTTCGTGGCGGCGCGTGCGCGCTCCAGGTCCCTGGGGTCGGTGTAGGTGCCGACAACATAGCCCTGGCCCTGGGTCACGTGCGGGGTGGCCTGGGCCAGGGACCCGCCCAGGGCATGCAGCCGCGTCCGCAACCGCGCCTCGGCCTGGGCGTCGGGGCTGGTGTCCTGGCTCAGGCTCTGGCGCGAGTTGATCCCTGCGGCCATGTCCAGGCCCGTCTTCCCGGCCTCGGCCACGGAGAGCACATCACCCACCGCAAGAATCGGCCAGGCCGCGCATCCGCCGAGGCAGGGCGCGAGCAGGCAGAGCGCAAGCAGGCAGAGAGGAGCGGCGAGGCAGAGCTTTCGCACCAAAAACCTCCGGCGGAGAATGCGCAGGCGCTGGGGCGGACAATGAGAAAGACGCCCCAGGCGCTGCGGAGTTTCTCCGCGTATACCCCCTTCGGCAGAGAAAGGCGAAGGGTTTAGGGCTGGGGCAGAGGTTCTGGGGCTGCGCTGTTCTTGCGGTTCACGACGACATAATACGGCTGCCCGGCCAGCCACTGCTCCAGCACGATGGTCAGGTGCTCTGGCCGTGTGCTCCAGGCGGCCCAGTGCTTCTTCTTGATGGCCAGCACCACGTCCTGTTGGGCCACCAGCTGGTCCAGGATGTTGAAGCCCGCGGTCTCGCGCACCACGCCCCCCAGGTAGTAGGAGTAGATGCCCTGGTAGATGTCGTGGGCCACGGGCAGATAGCCTTTGGCGGCGTAGGCTTTCAGCACATCCGCCTGGGGCTTGGGGCTCATGATGGCGTCCAGGGCCGGGGCCAGGGTCTGGGCTGCGGGCTGCACCCACAGGGCGGTCAACAACGTGAGCGCCGGGAGCACGCGCCGGGCGTTCTGCCTGCGCAGCAGGAGCAGGCCCAGGCCGCAGGCGGCGAAGCCCCCGGCCACGGCCCAGGTTCCGGGCAATGCCATGGGTACGGGCAGGAAGCGTTCGGCCTGGGTGGTCACGGCGGCCAGCGCCAAAAACAGCAGGCCCGAGGCCGTCCAGAGCCGCTGCCAGGGCCGGGGCCTTTCGTCATCCATGAGCGCCAGGGCCAGGAGCAGCGCCAGGGGAGAGAGCTGCGGCAGGATGTAGACCACCACCTTGCCGCTCAAGAGCGACAGCAGCGCCAGCCCGCTCAAAGAGGAGAACCACAGCCAGGCCTTGGCGTCGGCCAGGGGCGAGGAGGCCTTGCGGCCGGCCCACAGCCCGCGCCAGAATGCGCCGCCAAAGAGCCGTCCCACCGGCAGGGCCAGGAGCGAGAGCGTCCAGGGCAGCCAGCAGGGCGGGAAGGCCACGAGGTAGAAATAGAAGGGCTCGGCGTGGTGGAAGGTCCTGGTGGCGCGCTGAAAGATCTGCTCGTAGAAAATCTTGTGCAGGAAGCCCGGCCCTTCCACGAAATAGGCGGCAACGATCCAGGAGAACACCAGGGCCAGAAGCGCGGCCAGGCCCGGCAGCATGCTTGCGCGGAAGAACTCCCGCGCGCGGCCGCGCCAGGCAAGGAAGAGCAGGGTCGTCAGCACCGGAAAGAGCAGGCCCAGCGGCCCCTTGGTCAGGGTGGCCAGCCCGGCCAGGATGAAGGCCAGGGTGTTCAGCCGTGTCCGGCGGGTTTCATTTCCGGGCGTGAAGGCCTGGCAGAAGGCCGCCTGGGCGGCGACGATGAGCGCCGCGAACAAGAGGTCCATGCGCGAGTAGTGCAGCAGCCCGGCGAAGAACAGCGTGGTCAGCAGGAGCAGCCCCGCAAGGGCCCCGGCCTCGTGCTTCAGGCCCAGCACCCGCGCCCAGATCAGCGTGGCGTAGAGCAGGAGCAGGCCGCTTAGCGCCGCGCCCAGGAAGAACACCGCCGGGTCGCTTAAGCCGGGCAGGGCGTCGAGCAGGCGCAGGAACCAGAAATACAGGGGCGGCTTGTCCGGGTAGGCCACGCCGTTCAGCGACAGCACCAGCCAGCGCCCGCGCAGCAGCCCGGCATAGGCGTCGGCGTAGCGCACCTCGTCGGAGAACCACAGGGCGCGCGAGGACAGGGTGAAGGCCGTCTGCATGGCCGTGAGCATGGCCAGGGAGAGCCAGGGGCGGCGGCGGATCAGGTCCCACAGGCGGTCGAGCATTCAGACCCTCCAGTTCTTGGGCAGACGTGCGGCGATGCGCGGGGCCAGCCGTTGGATGAACAGTCCGCCCAGGCTGCCCACCAGCCAGCCGCCCAGCAGGTCCGTGGGGTGGTGCCAGCCGAGCGCGATGCGGCTGGCGCCCATGGCGGCCACCACAAG
>CAZXZF010000037.1:5356-15646 GCA_964645095.1 uncultured Desulfocurvus sp.
CACGTCTGGCCGGGGCCGTCCGATGGCGATCTTGAGCAGGCGCTCAAGCAGCACGGAAACGAGGAGCTGCGCCGCCAGATAGCCCAGGGCCAGGGCCGTGAGGCCGAGGCGGCGCTCCTTCAGCCCGCGCACCAGGATGGCCGCGTAGACGAGATAGAAGGCCGGGTTGCCCCAGTTGGTGAAGAGCTTGAGGGCGGAGACAGCAATCGGGTGCGCGGGCCGCCAGGCGGCGAAATGCGCGGCAATGGCCGTTTCCCCGCCGATGCAGGCGAAGCTGGCCCCAACCACCAGCAGGAGCGGCAGGGACAGGACGGCCCAGGAAATCAGGGCCGATGAAGCCAGGGGCTGGGTAGCGGTGCGCGGCATGCGGCCTTATAGGGTGAATCCGGGGCGCATGCAACCCGGCCCGGCAGAGGAAAAGACGCCCGCCGGGAGCTGTCCCGGCGGGCGTCAGTGATTGCGTTTGCGGCGTTGCCTCGGCGGCTATGCTCAGGCCGCGCGGTGGCTGCCCAGGCCGGCCACGCAGCGGTCCACTTCGCGCACCTTGGCCAGGATGGTCTTGCCGATGCGCTTGAACTCCATCATGTCCTTGGGCTCGTAGCTGCGCCGCGTCCTGGTCAGCCCGGCCAGATCCAGGGTCTCGTTGAACAGGTAGGGCAGGTACAGCGGGTCCTGGCGCACGAAGAACAGGGCCTGCTCCAGCATGTTGTGGATGTCCACCTGGTTGTCCTGGTTGTGCTTGAACAGCTTCTGCAGGCGCTTTTCCACATTGCGCAGGGAGCTGGTCCAGATGTGGCTGCGCGGCTCGAAGCAGATGTCCTGGGTGGGCGTGCGGGCACGGGCCAGGCGGTCCAGGAAGCGCTCCTTGCTGCCTGGGGCGGAGGACAGGCAGCCCTCGCTCACGGCCTGGTCCAGGGTCAGGGGGTGCGCGCCGTCGATAATGACGCCGCCGCCGTACAAATTGAAGATGCGGAAGGGCGACTTCTTGATGTCGTTCTCCAGGTCGCGCTTGCTGGTCAGGTACTGGACGCTGGAGCAGATTTCTTCGCCCCAGAGGTTCTTCAAGATCTGGTGGGTCTGGGGGTTGAACTGCATGGGGGCCGCAGCATTGTGGTGGCCTTGCGCGTGGGTGGTGTCGCCCTTCCAGGCGAAGTCCTGGCCCGCCAGCAGGATGCTGCCGATGCCCATCCAGCGCAGCAGGCGCACCAGGGTGACCGAGACGTTGCCGCCCGCGTCCAGCACGAACTCGCGGTCCTGGAGCACGAAGGTGGCCAGGCCGCCCAGGGTCCACAGGGGCAGGGTGGGGCCGGGATAGCGCCGCACCACCTCGGGGTTGACCTTGGTGGAGTAGATGAGCGGGATGCCGCGGGCCCAGTCCATGTCCAGGCGGTCGTAGATGGTGAGCATGCTGTCGTCGTAGTCCAGCGCCAGGCAGAAGTCGGGCTTGAGGTCATAGGGCCGGAGCGCGGGCAGGGTCTGCAATGCTGCGGTGTACAGGGCGTAGCCGCGATTTTTGGCCAGCTCCGGGGCGAACCTGGCCAGGGACGGCCCAGCGCCAAGAATCACGGCGCCGACGCCGCTGGCGCTGTCCTTGAGGCTTTTCAGGCTGCCGTCGGCCTGGGCGCGGCGGTAGTTCTTGAGCTCGTTGCCGACCATGACGTCCTGGCGCAGGCGCAGGGTGACCATCTCCACGCTGAAATTCTCCAGCCGGTTCTTGACGGTGTCCATCCACTGCGCGTACTCCGGGCCGATCTGACGGCTGGGCACGTCGGCGCGCAGGTAGATCTTGCCGTACACGTACTGCAGGTCGAGGTTCTTCACGACCTCCATGAGATACTCATCCGTGGGCACCACGAAGTGCAGCTTCTTGTTGGCGAAGAACGGGCGGTAGTCGGTTTGGCCCAGGCAGGCCAGCAGCACGGCGGGATTGGGCTCAAGCACGAGCACCTTGTGGCTGTCCGGCGTGTTGACGAGGACATGGTTCAGGCCGTAGCCAATATTTGTGCCCACGATGACCGTGGCCGAGAGCTCCGGCTTCTCGAGGTCGACCCACTCGCGGTACAGCCTGGTGGGCGCCACGGCGTCGAAGATGCCGTTGCCGCAGGGCATGCGCCAGTCGATGAGGCCCCACTGGTTGACAAAGACGTTCGTTTTCAGGGATTCTTCGTCGAACGCGCTGGCAGAGAGCCAGGCGTGCAGCGCCGGATTGGCGCTTTGCAGGGCTGTGATGTTTTCTTTCAGATGCGGATATGCAGTCATCAGGCCGACCCCTTGTGTTTGAGGACGAGAATGCAATTCGCGGGCCAGCGCCACCTGCCGGGCCAATGTTCCTGACAGGGCCATATGCCCGCAACCCGAGGATACATCATGCAGCGCACGGACATCTTGAGGCTCGTGGGCAACACGCCCCTGGTGGAAATCCGCCGCCTGAACCCCCACCCGAACGTCAAAATCATGGCGAAGATCGAGTCCATGAACCCCGGCGGGTCCATCAAGGACCGCGTGGCCGTGGCCATGATCGAGGTGGCGGAGAAAAGCGGCCTGCTCACCCCGGGCAAGACCATCATCGAGGCCACCAGCGGCAACACCGGCGTGGGCCTGGCCATGGTGGCCGCGGTGAAGGGCTACAAGATCCTGCTGCTCATGCCCGACTCGGCCAGCGAGGAGAGAAAGCGCATCATGCGCGGCTATGGCGCGGAGATCCGCCTGACGCCGGGGCGCATGGGCACCGACGGGGCCATCGAGGAGGCCTACCGCCTGGCCCGCACCGAGCCCGACAAGTTTGTCCTCATGGACCAGTTCAACAACCCCGCCAGCATCGAGGCCCACTACAACGGCACGGGGTGTGAGATCTGGGAGCAGACCGGCGGAGAAGTGACCCACGCCGTGGCCACCCTCGGCACCTCGGGCACGGCCATGGGCCTGGCCAAGCGCCTGCACGAGCACCCCGGCGTCAAGGTCGTGGCCGTGGAGCCCTTTGCCGGGCACAAGATCCAGGGCCTCAAGAACATGCACGAGTCCTACCCGCCGGGCATCTACAACAAGAAGGCGCTCGACCAGATCCTCCACGTGGAGGACGAGGAGGCCTTCTCCATGTGCCGCAAGCTGGCCCAGCAGGAGGGCCTGTTCGTGGGCATGAGCTCCGGCGCGGCCATGGCCGGGGCGCTCAAGCTCGCCGCCAGCATCGAGGCTGAAGGACAGAAGGGCTATGTGGTGGTCATCTTTCCGGACAGCGGCGAGCGCTACCTGTCCACTCCGCTTTTCGCGCCCAAGGCCCTGGACGGCCTGCGGCTGATGAACCTGGCCACCGGCGCCAAGGCCGTGGTGGACGCCACCGGGAGCCTGAACATCTACACCATCGGCCCCAGCCTGGACGAGCCCGACGACCCGGACGCCTGGCGGCGGCTGGTGCTCTCCGACGTGCTGGCCCGCCACCTCGCCAGGAGCGGGGCGCAGGTCAAGATCGCCGTGGGCCTGGCCGACCTGGACGACCGCACGCTCTCCGCCGCGCGCGCGGCGAACCTGTCCCGCGCGGACTACGTGGCCGGGGTGCTCGCGCGCATCAAGAAGCGGGCCGCGTCCCTGCGCCTGCTGCCGGAGACCATCTTCGAGCCCGCCTCGGCCTCGGTGCCGCAGGCGCTGGACATCTGCCGCAAGCTGCTGGGCAAGGGCCAGGCCTACGAGAAGCTGCGCAGCGTGTACTTCGACGTGCGCCGCGACAAGCGCTACGGCAACATGCACCTCATGGACATGGACAAGCTCTCCGTGGGCAAGACCGTGGACCTGGACGACTACGTCAAGGACAACCCGCTGGACTTCACCCTGCTCAAGCGCGCCACCCTGCAGGACCTGAAGCTCGGCGACGTCATCGAGACCGAGTGGGGCAACGTGCGGCCCAGCTGGTTCGTGCAGGTCGCCGTGGCCGGCCTCTCGGCCCTGGGCCGGGTGGACGTGCTGGTGGCCGGCGAGGACCACCAGTTCCCGCACCTGGAGAACCTGCGCGTGGTCTGGAGCGCGGCGGGCGTGGAGCCCAAGGCCTGGCTGGCGGACCGCAAGCTGGCCCGCGAGGAAGGGATCACCCTTGAGCTGGACGCGCTCATGGACCAGACCGGGGGTGCGGCTGGACTGCGCCTGTGGCTGCTCTCCACGGCCTACCGCAAGCCGCTGGCGGCCTCGGCGCAGAGCCTGTCCATGTGGGCGCGCAACTGGCACAAGGTCCAGGAGACCGCCTGCGGCCTGCGCCTGGCCCAGGGGGCCTGCGTCGGCAAGGACGGCGGCAAGAAGCCCAAGGACGTGCCCGAGGACGTGGCCCAGGCCGTGTTCGACCTGAAGGCCGGGCTGGCCGCGGCCCTGGAGGACGACCTGTCCCTGCACCGCTACTGGCCCAAGCTGTTCACCTTCGTGAAGCTGGTCAACGGCTGGCTCTCCGCCGGGGGGGCTTCCGGGGGGACCATGAGCGGCGCGGCGGCAAGCCTGTGCCTGCAGCAGTTGGAGGCGGCGGACGCGGTGCTGGGCATCCTGGACCTTTCCCAGATGCCCGTGGCCTGCGACTGCCTGCCTGAGGCCGTGCGCGCCCTGGTGGATGAGCGCGAGGCCGCGCGCAAGGCCAAGGACTTTGCGGCCTCGGACAGCCTGCGCCAGCGCCTGGCCGCCAGCGGTTTTCGCGTCGAGGACACGGCCCAGGGGCCGCGCGTCTACTCCCTGTAGTGGTCATGTTCTGGCTGTACGCGACACTGGCCTGGCTTGGCTTTGCGGCGTTGGCTGTGGCCAGCGGCGCGCTGCGGGTCATGTTCCTGCAACCCCTCGTGGGCGAGCCCGTGGCCCATGTGCTGGGCACGCTCTTTGTGTGCGCGCTGTTCCTATACCTCATCTATCTGTTTGTGGGTCGTTTTGTGGCCCAGACGGACTCGCGGGCGACGGACCCGCAGGTGACGGGCCAGCCTGCGACGGATCGGCGCGCCCGTGGCCGCCTGCTGGCCCTGGGCCTGTTCTGGACCATCCTCACCATGGCCTTTGAGTTCGGCTTCGGGCACTACGTCCTGGGCCACCCGTGGCCGCGCCTGCTGGCCGACTACAACATCCTGGCCGGGCGCATCTGGGTGCTCGTGCTCGTGACCCTGTACGCCGGGCCGCGCCTGTGCGCCCGGATCATTGCCCGCTGGCGCAAGTAACGCCGCCAAGGAGCCGCGCATGGAAACCGAACCGCAATTTCTGGCCCTGCGCGCCATCTTCAGCGCCGCTCTGACGCGCATCGACCCCTATGGCATGCTGAAGCAGCGCCTGCGCCTGGCCGGCGACCTGCTGGTGGCCGAGCTGGAGCAGGAGCGCCACGAGGTGGACCTGTCGCGCTTTTCGCGCATCCTGGTGCTGGGCTGCGGCAAGGCGTCCAGCCGCATGGCGCGAGCGGTGGAAGAGCTTTTGGGAGATCGGATTACTGGCGGCCTCGTGTGCGTGAAGTACGGCCACACGGAGACGCTGGCGCGAATAGAACAGGCCGAGGCCGGGCACCCCATGCCTGACGAGGCCGGGGTGCGCGCCGCAGAACGCATCGCGGAGCTGGCGCGCGGGGCCGACGAGCAGACCCTGGTCATCAACCTGATCTCCGGCGGCGGCTCGGCGCTTTTGCCCGCGCCCATGACCTACCAGGACAACGGTCGCGCCAATGGTGCCGATGTCCGCCTGACCCTGGCGCACAAGCAGGCCGTGACCCGGGCGCTTCTGGCCTGCGGGGCCGACATCCGCGAGATCAACTGCGTGCGCAAGCACCTCTCCGAGCTCAAGGGCGGGCGGTTTTTGCGCCTGCTTGAGCCCGCCACCAGCCTTTCGATACTCATGTACGACGTGGTGGGGGACCGCCTGGACACCATGGCGACCGGGATAACCTGCGCGGACGAGAGCACCTATGCCCAGGCGCTGGGCATCGTGGAGCACTACGGCCTCGCGGACAGGCTGCCGCCGGAGGTGGTGCGCGCGCTACAGCTCGGCGCGAGCGGGCAGATGGCCGAGACGCCCAAGCCCGGCGACCCGGCGCTCTCGCGCGCCACGAACCTGCTCATCGGCACCAACCACGCGGCCCTGCTGGCTGCCTGCGACAAGGCCCGTGAGCTGGGCTACAACGTCGCGCCCCTGACCTGCCTGCTCACGGGCGAGGCGCGCGAGGTGGCCAAGTTCCTGGCGGGCATCGCGCTGGATGTGCGGCGCACGGAGATGCTGGTCAAGCGCCCGGCCTGCATCATCCTGGGGGGCGAGACCGTGGTCACGCTCATGGGCGAGGGCAAGGGCGGCCGCAACCAGGAGATGGCCCTGGCCTTCCTGGCCGAGCTCGCGCGCGACCCGGAGCATGGCCGCGGCATTGCCTTCCTCTCGGCCTCCACCGACGGCAGCGACGGGCCCACGGACGCCGCCGGGGCCTATGCCTCGGCCATGATGCTCGAGCGCGCCCGCGTTGCAGGGCTGTCCACCGCCGCCGCGCTCAAGGCCAACGACTCCTACCACTTCTTCGAGGCCATCGAAGGGCTGTACAAGACCGGCCCGACCATGACCAACGTCTGCGACCTGCACATGCTGCTGGTGGAGTAGGGGCGGGCCTCCCGCGCCCATGAAATATCCACCACGCGCCACTCCCCCCTTGACCTGACCGGGACGGCTTTTTACAACGTTGCGGCTGCACTGATTTCCGTTGTTCCCAAACTCAAGGAGACCCCCATGGCCGTCCACGTGGTCGATCACCCGCTGGTCAAGCACAAGCTTGGCCTGCTGCGCAAGCACGACGTCTCAACCAGCCTGTTCCGCGACGTGACCAAGGAGATCGCGCGGCTCTTGACCTACGAGGCCACCAAGGACCTGGAGGTCGAGAAGCGCACGGTCAAGGGCTGGGCCGGTGAGGTCGAGATCGAGCGCATCAAGGGCAAGAAGATCACCGTGGTGCCCATCCTGCGCGCGGGCCTGGGCATGATGGACGGGGTGCTGGACATGGTGCCTGGCGCCAAGGTCAGCGTGGTCGGCTTCTACCGCAACGAGGAGACGCTGGAGCCCGTGCAGTACTATGTGAAGCTGGCGCGCGACATCAAGGCGCGCCTGGCCATCATCCTCGACCCCATGCTGGCCACGGGCGGAACCCTCGACGCCACCATCAGCCTGCTCAAGAAGGCCGGCTGCAAGCAGATCCGCGGCCTGTTCCTGGTGGCCGCGCCGGAAGGGCTCAAACGCATCACGGATAAGCACCCGGACGTCGACATCTACTGCGCCTCCATCGACGAGCGCCTGAACGAGCATGGCTATATCCTGCCCGGCCTGGGCGACGCGGGCGACAAGATCTTCGGCACAAAATAAGGGCACCAAACAGGCCCGCGCCAACGCATTTCGCGCCAAGGCATTCCGCACCTGATACGGCTCTTCCCGCAGGCACAGCAAACCACACGGAGCACCCCCCCCATGAATACGCAGGCGGATACACAGATGGCTACACAGATGGCGAAGCAGACGGGCAGACGCATCATCCAGGTCGAGGAGAAGGTCCCCTTCCTTCAGGGCATCCCCTTAAGCTTCCAGCACCTTTTCGCCATGTTCGGGGCCAGCGTGCTGGTGCCCACCCTGTTCAAGATCGATCCGGGCATCGTGCTTCTGATGAACGGCATCGGCACGCTGATCTACCTGTTTTTGTGCAAGGGCAAGGCGCCCGCGTTTTTGGGCTCCAGCTTCGCCTTCCTCTCGCCGGTGTTCGTGGTGCTGGGCGCCAACCAGGAGCTCTGGGGCGGCAACTACTCTTACGCGCTCGGCGGGTTCATCGCCTCGGGCTGCGTGTTCATCCTGGTGGCGCTGATCATCTGGAAATTCGGCTCGGACTGGATCGGCACGGTGCTGCCCCCGGCCACCATGGGCCCCATCGTGGCGCTCATCGGCCTGGAGCTGGCCAGCGTGGCCACGGGCATGGCGGGCATCATGCCGGACAAGACCGGCGGCTATGACATGAACGCGGTCATCGTCTCCATGGTCACGGTGCTGACCGTGGCCTTCGGCTCGCTGATGTTCCGGGGTTTCATGGCCATCATCCCGGTGCTGGTGGGCATCGTTGTGGGCTACGCCACCGCGCTCGGCCTGGGCATCGTCAAGTTTGAGGCCATGCTCGCCGCGCCGGTGCTGGCCATGCCCACCATGTACGTGCCCAAGTTCGACCTGAACGCCATCCTCATCATCATCCCGGCGGCCCTGGTGGTCATCTCCGAGCACATCGGGCACCTGGTCGTCACCGGCAAGATCGTGGACCGCCCGCTGACAAAGGACCCCGGCCTGCACCGCTCGCTCATGGGCGACGGCGTGTCCACGGTGCTCTCCGGCTTCTTCGGCTCGGTGCCGACCACGACCTACGGCGAGAACATCGGCGTCATGGCCATCACGCGCGTGTACTCGGTCTGGGTCATCGGCGGGGCAGCGGTGATCTCCATCGCGCTCGCCTTCATCGGCAAGCTCTCGGCGTTCATCCAGTCCATCCCGGCCCCGGTCATGGGCGGCGTGTCGATCCTGCTGTTCGGCGTCATCGCGGCCTCGGGCATCCGCATCCTGGTGGAGGCCAAGGTGGACTACTCCAGGCCCATCAACCTGATCCTGACGGCCATCACGTTCATCGTGGGCATCAGCGGCGCTGCCGTGAAGCTCGGCAACGTGCAGCTCAAGGGCATGGCCCTGGCCACGGTTGTGGGCATGGCGCTGTCGCTGACCTTCCACCTGCTTGAGCGCCTGGGGCTCCTCAACACGCAGACCGACGTGTAGCGCTTCCGGCTCTGCCGGGCGCGATTGAAAACTAAGGCCCCTGCGAGCGATCGTGGGGGCCTGTTGTTTTGGGGGGATTGGGATCGTGCTTTGTGGCAGGTGCTGTGTCTGTGAAGGCTATGCACTACGTTTCAAATCAATACTTTCTTGTATGCGTTCGGCAAGCGAGTATAGCGTCCCATAGTCGTATGGTCGGCCAATGTTTTCTGTCCAGTACCTCCCGTGTGCGAGCCAATGCCTGTAACTTAAGGCGGCTATGAATTCAGAAATAATTGTCTTTACTCTGCGTTCATGTTCTTTCCATGTTTGCAGAATGTCCCTCTCTAGCGACATGCGTATGGATGAAATACTATTGCCCTTCGATTTTTGTTTATGTATGTGACGAAATCTCCTTGATACATCATCTTTTAATCTTGCTTTAACTCTGCATGCGCAATCAATTTGGAATGAGGCCTCAATCGATGCAAGGACTGACATTGAATATGACTTTTCTAGCTCTAAAATCTCATGCTCCAAAAGAGAATCCACTTCCGAGCTTGTTAGACCCAAAAAAAGTGTACCTTTGTCTGGATTCTTATCGCTGTAGTATAAGCTTAACGCATTTTCGGCCAAATTGTAATGTTGGTGAATTTCTTCAAGTGACAGGGCATTTGGGAGCAAAATATTTGGATGATTAGGCATTGAGAACATCCATTAATGCGGTAAAAAATGAGTCCTCGTTGAGTTCGATAAGCTTTATGTGCGGGGGAGGGGTCGCAATTTTCCAAATAAAATCGTCTGATTTTTGTTTAATGTTCAGATTCGGTTTGTTGTGTTTCTCTGTGATGGTTATGTGTACTTTACCAATAGCAGATCGTTCAACAAGTACAAACCTTACACGTTTTGCTCTGTGCGTCATGTCGATGCGCCCCTTCGAACCGAAAATGAGCGCTCCGACCGGGAATATCTGAACAGACTTGCTGCCAATCGTTAATTTTCTCATCTCCATTTTGTAAGTACCTAGATTTTCTTCAAATAATTCTATCTCATCGGGCACAATTGCGATTTTACCCTCTCGAACGTATTTGTCTAAATATGAATCAATGAGTGAGAAGAAAATCTTTGAGCTTTTAATATACTCACTTTTAATCCTGTCGAAGTTTACCATTTCTTGTGGATTTACGGTGGATTGAGTCTTGAGAAATATTTCAAAGTCATTCTTACTCATAGTCCGCTCACTTTTGTTTGCTCGGTTAGTATTAATCCTTAAAATAAAATATCTCCTCAGCGTTTAGCCGTCAAACGAAATCATACTGTGAATATTTATATACTTGGATTCTGGGGAGCATGCTCCCCCATCAGCCCTCCTGCCTCGTCCCTTCCATCACATTGTCCAACATTACCCCCCCCTCTACCCCCTCTCCACCACCGTCTTCCCGATGGGCGCGAGGCTGGCCCCCACAAGCTTCAGGTGCTGGAGGCCGAATGGTATGCCGATGATGGTGAGAAAGCAGAGCAGGGCCGAGGCCAGGTGGCCCAGCG
>CAZXZF010000038.1:0-15439 GCA_964645095.1 uncultured Desulfocurvus sp.
CCATGAGGTCGGTCTTGAGCCCCAGCTTGTCCATGAGCCCCTGCAGGTTCACGTACTCGGCGCGCACGCCGATGGAGCCGGTGATGGAGCCGGGGCTGGCCACGATGAGGGTGGCCGGGGCCGCGGCGTAGTAGCCGCCGCTGGCGGCCGCCGTGCCCATGCTGACGACCACGGGCTTGACCTTGGCCAGGGCCTTTACGGCCTGGTACAGCTCCTGGGACGGGGCCACGGCTCCGCCGGGACTGTCGATGCGCAGCACCACGCCCTTGACCGAGTCGTCGTCTTTCAGCTCACGCAGGAAGTCCGTGACCTCGCGGGCATTGGTGATCATGCCCTCGATCTTGCACAGGCCCATCTTGTCGCCGGTGAGGGCGCGGGCGCCCTTGCCGCCGCCGATGGAACGAAAATAGGCCATGGCCCCCGTAAAGAGGGCCACGGCCACTATTATCAATACAATACCAAACAGCAGCGGGTGCTGTTCGGAGAAGCCGGGCTTAGTTTCCGGATTCCTCAACGGGGGCTTCCTCGGCCTTTTCAGTGGCGGCTTCTTCGGCCTTTTCACTGGAGGCGTCTTCGATCTTCGCGCGGAGCAGGTCGCCCAGGTTGCTGCCGGTCTCGGAACCGGCGGTGCGGAACTCCTTGGGCTTCTTGCGCTCCTCTTCTTCCTTGATCTGCTTGATGGACAGGCCCAGGCGGCGCTCGTCGGCGCTCACGTGGATGACCTTGGCCTCGATGTTCACGCCCTCTTTGAAGAGCTCGGACGGGCTCTTGATCTTCTTGCGGCTGATCTCGGACACGTGGACCAGGCCCTCGATGCCCTCCTCGACCTCGACGAACAGGCCGAAGTCGGTGATGTTGGTCACCAGGCCGGTGATGAGGGTGCCGACGGGGTACTTGCCCGGCACCTTCAGCCACGGATCTTCGGAGAGCTGCTTGATGCCGAGGGTGAACTTCTCGTTCTCCTTGTCGACCGTCAGCACCTTGGCCTGCACGATGTCGCCGATCTTGAAGACTTCGCTCGGGTGGCGGATCTTCTTGGTCCAGCTGATGTCGGACACGTGGATCAGGCCGTCGATGCCCTCCTCGATGCCGATGAACACGCCGAACTCGGTGATGTTCTTGATGGCGCCCTCAAGGATGGTGCCTTCCGGGTACTTCTCGGCCACCACGTCCCAGGGGTTGGGCTTGATCTGCTTCATGCCCAGGCTGATGCGCTTCTTGTCGGGATCGACACCGAGGACAATGACCTCGACCTCGTCTCCGGCGCGCACCATCTGCGAGGGGTGGCGCAGCTTGCGGGTCCAGCTCATCTCGGAGATGTGCACCAAGCCCTCGACACCGGCCTCAAGCTCCACAAAGGCGCCGTAGTCGGCCAGGTTGGTGACCTTGCCCGTGAAGCGGGAGCTCTGCGGGTACTTGCCGGCGATGTTCTCCCAGGGGTCGCTCACGAGCTGCTTCAGGCCGAGGGAAACCTTCTGGCCCTCGCGGTCGAAGTGCAGGACCTTCAGGTCCAGCTCGTCGCCGAGTGCAACCATCTCCTTGGGGTGACGGATGCGCTTCCAGCTCATGTCGGTGATGTGGAGCAAGCCGTCCAGGCCGCCCAGGTCGATGAACACGCCGTACTCGGTGATGTTCTTGACCTTGCCCTTGACCACCTGGCCTTCGCCCAGGGTCTCGAGCAGTGCGCCGCGCTGCTCGCTGCGCTGCTCTTCGAGGAGCACGCGGCGGGAAACGATGACGTTGCTGCGGCGACGGTTGATCTTCAGAATCTTGAAGTCGAAGTCCTGTCCGACCAGGGCGTCCATGTCGGGCACGGGCCGCAGATCCACGTGGGAGCCGGGCAGGAAGGCCTCGACTCCGCCGAGATCGACGGTGTAGCCACCCTTGATGCGGCGGACGATGCGTCCGGTGACGGTGCCGTTCTTCTCCTGGGAATCCTCCAGGCGGTCGAACAGCTGCATGCGCTTGGCCTTGTCGCGCGAGAGGTGGATGGTGCCTTCGTTCTCGTCCTTGTTGGACACGAAGACGTCCACCGTGTCGCCCACGGCCACGGTCATATTGCCCTCGGCGTCGAGGAACTCGGATACGGCGATCTGCCCTTCGCTCTTGAAGTTCACGTCCACCAGGACGTGGTCCTTGCCGATCTTGACGATGGTGCCGGGCACGATGGTGCCTTCGTCCAGGTCGCCGAAGTCGGACTTGAGGTAATCCTCAAGGGCATCCTCGAAATTGAGGTCCATTTCCTGATCTAAGCCTTTCTTGGTTTTTTCCATGATTGCCTCCAACGACACTCCCTCGGACAAATGTATTTGCGCTATATTTTAGACATCCAGCCGCACGCGGTCCCGGCCCGTTTCCGAGGCGAGCGGGTCCGTGTCCGCGACGGTCGGCCCCATTTAAGGACCGGCTCCGGATGCCATGACGCCAAATGAAATTCCGGGGTCATCCACGCTGGATGGCCCCCGAAAGAGCGTACCCTTATCGCAATTGCCTGCGCCTGTAAACACTATTTCCAGCGCCCGCGCCTGCGGCGGTTGCCCGCAAACCGGCCCTGTGGTATACGCAAACCAGTTCAGCCAAGCCTTTTCGTCCGACCGCGCACCAGGCCACCCCAAACCGCCGGAGGCCCCTTTGCCGCAAGCCCCAGAACAAGAACCGCCCCAGCGCTGCCCCTGGTGCCTCACCGGCATCCAGCCGGACCCCGTGTACCTGCGCTACCACGACCAGGAATGGGGCATTCCCCTGCACGACGACCGCGCCCTGTTCGAGCTGCTCGTGCTCGAAGGCGCGCAGGCCGGACTCAACTGGCTCCTGGTGCTGAAAAAACGCGAGAACTACCGCCGGGCCATGAGCGGCCTGGACCCGGCCCTGGTGGCGCGCTACGGCGAGGCCGACGCCTTGCGCCTGCTGGCCGACCCGGGCATCGTCCGCAACCGCCAGAAGATCAACGCCGCCGTGGGCAACGCCCGCTCCTTCCTGGCCGTGCAGGACGACTTCGGCTCCTTTGACAGCTACCTCTGGCGCTTCGTGGACGGAGCACCCGTGCAGAACGCCTGGACCGGGATCAAGCAGGTGCCCGCGCGCACGGCCTTAAGCGACGCCCTGTCCAAGGACCTGCAGGCGCGCGGCTTCAAGTTCGTGGGCTCGACCATCATGTACGCCTTCATGCAGTCCGCCGGGCTGGTCAACGACCACCTCACGACCTGCTTCCGGCACCGGGAGCTCGGCGGGGCCTGAGCCAACGCCCTCGGGGCCTACTTCTTCGGCGCGCTACTTCTTCGGCACAACCAGCAGCGAGGTCACGCCGGTGACGCCCTTGACGCCGCGCGCGTGGGCCGCGGCCTTGTCCGCGTCCTTCTGGCTGCGCACCATGCCGATGAGGTAGACCTTGCCGCCGAAGACCTCGGTCTCGACCTGGGTGGCGCTGATCTCCTTGTCAGCCACCAGGGCCGCGCGCAGCTTGCCCGCGATCTCCACGTCCGCCCCCGTGGTGTCGGCCTTGCCCGGAGCCTCCCAGTGGGTCGCCACGTCCTTGACGCCCTTGGTCTTCTTGGCCGTGGCCACGGCGAAGTCCTTGAACTTCTCGTCGCCCAGCTGGCCCAGCAGCGTGACCTTGCCGACGTAGCAGTAGACCTTCACGGCCAGGCCGAGCTTGCCGTCCTTGCTGACCAGGGCGCTCTTGATCGTGGTGCTGATCTTCTTGTCCGCCGCGATGACGCCCACGCTGCGCTCGTCGCGCGCGGCGTCGTAGACCGCGCCCCAGGGGGTGAAGGCGCTCGCCGGTTTGGCCGCAAGGCCAAGGGCGAGGACCATTGCCAGGGCCAGGGCCGCAGGAGCAAAAAGGTTGCGTTGCATGGGCCGCTCCGTGTTGAAGTGGGTGGTTCAGGTACTCTATGCCCAAAAGCACGCCAATCTGTCAATGTTGCGCGGGCGCCTGGTCCTGCCCCGAAGGGATCAAGAGCGAGGTCACGGAGCTGACGCCCCGCACCCCGCGCGCATGGGCCAGGGCCCGATCCGCGTCCTGCTGGCTGCGCACCAGGCCGATGAGATAGACCGCGCCGCCAAAGACCTCGGCCTCGATCTGGGTGGCGCTGATGTCCTGGTCGCCCACCAGGGCCGCGCGCAGCCTGGCCGCGATCCTAAGGTCCGCGGCAGCGGCGCCTGCCCTGCCCGCAGCCGCCCAGCCCGTGGCCACGCCCCGGACCCCCTCTGTCTCCCAGGCCGTGGCCACGGCCAAGGCCTTGAAGGCGTCGTCGTCAACCTGGCCCAGCAGCGTGACCCGGCGCAGGAAACAGTAGACCTTGACCCTCAGGCCGAGCTCGCCGTTCTCTTGCAGCAGCGCGGTTTTGATCTGCGTGCTGATGGCCTTGTCGAACAGGATATCCGCCACATTGCGCTCATCGCGCGCGGCGTTGTAAACGGTGGTCCAGGGCGGGTAGCTGACGAAGTCAAAGTCGGGGAGCGCGCAGGCGGTCAAGAGGGCCAGGGCCGGGACCAGGGCCAGGGCGACATGTTTCTTCGGCGGCATGGAGAGCCCCCTTGCACGCGCTGAAAGCTTCCCCCACCCTATGCCGGGGGCGAGCGGCGCTGTCAACGCCGGGCGAGTTGACCGGGCGCGGCGAAGTCCGTACTGTGCGCGCCCATGCCAATACATACCCGAGGTGCCTCATGACCGATTGCCCCTGCGGTTCCGCCAAGCCTTTCGACGCCTGCTGCGGACCCATCATCAAAGGAACCACCCCTGCGCCCACGGCCGAGGCGCTCATGCGCTCGCGCTACAGCGCCTACGTCACCGTCGACGTGCCCTACCTGGAGAAGAGCCTGGCCCCGGAAGAGCGCCACGACTTCGATCCCGAGCAGGCCAGGCAGTGGGCCGAGACCTCCACCTGGCACGGCCTGACCATCCACTCGGTCAAGGACGGCGGCGAGGCCGACCAGACCGGGCAGGTGGACTTCACCGCCTCCTACGACTACCAGGGCGCGCGCCAGGACCACCGCGAGGTGGCCCAGTTCAAGCGCCTGGACGGGGCGTGGCTCTACACCGACGGCAAGATGCGCTCCCACGACCCCATCGTGCGCGGGCCCAAGACCGGCCGCAACGACCCCTGCCCCTGCGGCTCGGGCAAAAAATTCAAGAAGTGCTGCGGCTAGGGGCATAAGCCGGGGGCAGGCCGCTCGGCCAACCGACCGGAGGGCATGATTTCCCCCCCAGCAAAGCAAAAGGCTCCCCCCTGCACACGGATGCGGGAGGGAGCCTTTTCTTTTGGGGTCCGGGAAATGTTGCCGGGAGGCCGTAGCGCGGCCTTCAAGCGGCCCGGATCAGGCGAGTGCTCCCAAGCCCGGGGGCGAGCCTAGAACCACGGCACCTTGACGCTCGGGTCCAGCGCCTGGGCGCGCTGCGCATCGGACCTGGCCTGGCCGGTGTTGCCCAGCGCCTTGTGGGCAAAGGCGCGGTTGGCGTAGGCAGCGGCAAAGCCCGGGTCCATCCCGACGGCCCGGTTGCTGTCCTCGATGGCCTTCTGGTGCTGGCCCAAGACCCTGTAGGAAAACCCCCGGAGGTAGTAGCTGTCGGCATCATCCGACTTGAGCTTGATGGCCGCGTTGAGGTCGTCGATGGCGAACGGGTGCCGGCCGAGGTGCATGTAGGCGACGGCCCGTTGCTTGAGCGTGGTGGCCTTGTTTTCCCCGCTCAACCGCCCGGAGTCCAGGCAGCGGGTGAACGTGTCCACCTGGCCTTGCGGGCTGCGAATATCCATCGCGTCCTTGCATTCCTGGGGCAGTTCCTGGGCCCTCGCCTGGTGCGCCGTGATGAACAGGGCCAGCAGGCAAAAGAGGGTCTTGGCGACAGTACGGATACGCATGGAAGCAGACCTCCGTGTTTGGCACTGGGGCACGAATGCTGGCCGCTCTGTATCACCTTCCGGAGCTTGCCAGCAAGTGGGAGGGGCCTGCCGACTGGCACAGGCCCCTGTTGACCGGGTTTGACTATCCTGCCGCAGGGGCAGTAGCCGTACCAGTCCTTGTCCCCGCCCTTCTTGCCCAGCGGATCGACTGACAGGCAGGGGCGCCGTGAAGCGACCGGTGTCGGCGTTGGAGTCGCGCCAGGGGAAGCCCCGGCCCAGCGCTTGTGCCGGGCCGGGGCCGATGACTTGGACACGGGTTACACGAAGCCGCCGAAGGACCAGGCGAGCAGCATAAGGCAGCCCAGCCACAATGAGTGCAGGGCAGGTACGGCCGTGGGCAGAACCCACCAATAGAACTTGAGAGGGCGACAGCGCACCACTGTGAGAAGCAGTATGCACAGTGCCCAGGGTAGTGTCGGCAACAATATAAAAATAATGAATTTACTGCCAACAAGCCAATCCTCCAACCACCACGATAAGAAAGCAACGGGGTAGGCAATTAGGCCTAGAATAACACCCCAATCAACGGGAGTATGCTCTTCTTTTACCATTCAAACCAACCTTTTGCCCATCCACCAAAAGTCTGAGCGGATTTTTCATCTCCTGGCGCGGGTGGAATTTTCCACTGCGTCGGGTCATCGGGGAGCCGCCCAAGCCCCTCCACCAAGTCCTTGTCCGCTTCGCGCTTGCAGTCTCTGCGCCATTTGCCCGGGTCATTGGCAAGAATATCCTCGTTGTCACAGCGGCCCCAGGCCTCGTCATGCCGTTTGTAGACCTCATCAGAACTGTCTACCGGGGGCAACTCTCCATCTGCCCCGCCGTGCCGCTTTGGGTTCTGGCCGCCGCTCCAATCCTGCCCGCCCCAGTTACCGTAGCGCGGCTGCCAGGGCGGACGGCCATCGCCTCCGAAGTCGATGCCGCCAATGGACCACAGCCCCCACATGTCCATCCGGTTCACCGGGTCGTCCACGCAGTAGCCGTACCAGTCCGTGTCCCCGCCCTTCTTGCCGAGAGGGTCGAGCGCAGTGAAGCGCCCAGTGTCGGCGTCGTAGTCGCGCCAGACAAAGCGCGTCAGGCCGGTGTCCGGGTCATGCAGCCCGCCCGCGAAGCCGAGCGGCAGGCGCACCGCGTTGCCCCGGACCTGAAGCAGGTTGCCGAAGCTGTCGTATTGCATTGTCTGTACAATACGCCCATCTGTGGTGGCAAGAGCCAGAGGGGTGCCCACCTGATCGGCCAGAAGGAAGTACATGTCTTCGCCGTTGGTCAGGCCGATGGGCGTGCGGCCTTCCAGATATGCGAACATCCACCACTGTTGCCCGTCGTGGAACTCGCTCAGCCGTAGCGGGTCGAGCCAGCGAAAGGCCTCGACAATCCGCCGGACGCCATTGACGGTCACGTGTTTCTCCGTGCGCTGGCCGCTGGCGTCGTAGGCGTAGTGGATGCGCTTGCCGCCCGGCAGATCGACGGCAAGTAGCAGGCCCGAGGGCTCGTAGCGGTAGTGCGTCTCGCGCTGGCCCTGCGGCGTGGCCTCGACCTTCAGGTTGCGGAAGCCCGCGCGGTCGTGGCCGTACTGGACGCTCCCGGCCTGGCCCAGGCGGTTGCCGGAGAGGTAGGAATAGCGCCGTTCGCCCCGGAAGCGGGCAGGGTTGATGTCCGCCAGCCTGCGGCCCTGGTGGTCGTACTGGTAGGACTCGCGCAACGCGCCGTGCTCGTCCGTGACGCGGCTCAAGCGTCCGGCGGAGTCGTAGGCGTAGCGCCGGGTCTCAGTCGAATCGCCCAGGCGGCCACCCAGGCGGATGGTGCGTTCGGCGAAGCGGCCCTGCTGGTCGCGCTTGGCGCTGATAATGGGAGAGGGGCAGGGAGAGGCGCTGGAGCCTTGTGAGATGTTGTGGTCCTTGGCCATTGCAATCCTCCTTGTGTGGGGTTGCGCGCCGGGCGGGATGCCTGACGCAAATGGCGCAAGTCTACCATGGGATTTTGGGGCCGGACAAAATTGCCCTGTATTTGGCCGCAAAAAGGACAAAAATGGCGGGTTGACAGGGTGTGCGGAAAACGCTTGCCCCTACCGGCTGACCCAGAGCGCCGCGCCCGTGAGCTTGCGGAACAGGGCCATGGTCACGGAGCCGGAGAACAGCTGCGAGAGCACGCCCTTGTGCCGGTCCGAGCGCCCCACGGCCACGGCCGCGTACCGGCCCCGGCCGGCCTCGTGCAGGATGGCCTGGGCCACGTTGTCGGACTGCGCCAGCCGGGTCTTGATGAGCCTTGACGGAAAGCCGTTCTGTTCCAGCGCGTCGATGGCCGCGCTGAAGAGCCCCTCGTTGCTCTGCGGGGTATCGGACCTGGGCAGCACGCGCAGGATGGTCACGGGATGCTCGGGCTCGCCCTGGAGGATGAAGCCCACGTGGTCGGCCATGCGGCGCGAGGGCTCGGAATCGTCCACGCAGAGCAGAACGCCCTTGCGGTCGTACTCCACATCGCGGCAGAGCCACAGCGGGAAGGCGAACTTCTCGTGCAGCATCTCCTCGCTGGCGCTCCTGTCCAGGAAGTTTTCCAGCCGCAGCATGCCGCGCCGGCCAAAGACCACGGCATCGTACAGCCCGGTCTCGCCCTCCTTGACGATGTCCTGGATGCGCGAAAAATTGCGCGACACGATCTTGTCGTCCACCTGCGCCGGATTGAAACCGCCCTGCAGGAAGATGCCCCGGGCGGACTCCATGGCCCGCTTGCCAGAGGCGATGATGGCCTCGGCGTCCTCCTCGCTCTTGCGCAGGGTCTCGTAGTTGGCTTCCTCGGCCCAGACCGCAGGCGGCTGCGGCGCGGTGTTGAACAGGGTCAGGCGCACGTCGTCCTTGTGCTGGAAGAAGGCGCAGACGAAACGCAGGCCATAGTGGGCCGAGGGGTCCTCGCTGATGGTCACGAGCAGGTGCTTGTTCATTGGGCCTCGCTGTACGGGCGTCGCCATTCTGTTGCGCCCCGGAAGCCGCAGGGCGGGGACCCTGCAGTCCGTGCGTGCTGCCTGGGCGGATCAGGCCGCCGAGACGGTGACGTTCTCCTCGAACCCGGTGGTCAGGACGAAATCCCTGCCCCCGGCGCTGACGATGAACTCGTTGCCGGGATACAGTTCGCAGGCTGCGCTGAAGTCGTCGTTGAGCATGATGTCCTTGCCCTCGCCGTTGATGTCGAAGCGGACAGTGGTTCCGTCGTCCAGGCGCAGCAGGTCGTCCGAATGCATGGTTACGGGAAGGTCGCTCTGGGTGTAGTCGGCCATGGCTTGGGTCTCCTTGCGCGTTGGTCCGGCGGCCAGCAGGCCGTCCGGGTCGGTTTCCGGTCTGTTTGCCTGCACCGTACCGCATTAATCACGCTATGGGAACAGGTTACAGCCCCCGTGGCGGACAAAAATCCGCTATTTCCTGGCCGGGTCCTCGTCCACCAGGCCCTCGATGACCAGGCTGGTGACCTTCTGGCCGCGCACGGTCTTGGCGCGGTCGAGCATCTGCCCCAGGCGCGAGCGGTCGCTGGCCGAAAGCAGGGCCGTCTCCTCGCTGATGGTCCCGGCCTCGAACAGGGCCAGGAAGTGCTGGTCAAAGGTCTGCATGCCCACCGTGGCGCTGTTTTCCAGCACGTTGTAGAAGGTCTTGTCCGCGCTCTCGCCCTGGAGGATGAGCTCCTTCACGCGCAGGGTGTTCTTGAGCACCTCAAAGGCCGCCACGCGCCCCCCGTCCACGCGCGGGAGCAGCCGCTGGGACACGATGAAGCGCAGGCTCTCGGCCAGGCGCATGCGGATGAGCCGCTCCTCGGATGGTCCGAACAGGCCCAGGATGCGCCCGATGGTGCTCCCGGCGTCGGTGGTGTGCAGGGTGGACAAGACGAGGTGGCCGGTGCCTGCGGCCTGGAGCGCGATCTCCATGGTCTCGGGATCGCGGATCTCGCCCACCAGGATGATCTTGGGCCCCTGGCGGAAGGCGGCGCGCAGGCCCGAGGCGAAGGTGTCGAAGTCGATGCCCAGCTCGCGCTGGTTCACGGTGCCCAGCTTGTGCGGATGCGTGAACTCCACCGGGTCCTCCAGGGTCACGATGTGCCCGGCAAAGGTGGCGTTGACGCGGTCGATGAGCGCGGCCAGGGTGTTGGACTTGCCCGAGCCCGTGCCGCCGGTGACCAGGATCAGCCCGTGCTTCTCGGTGGCCATCTCCAAAAAGGCCTTGGGCAGGCCCAGCTCCTCCATGGTCGGGATCTTGGAGGGCAGGCGCCGCAGGACCATGGCCAGGCTTCCGCGCTGGCTGAAGATGTTGGCCCTAAAGCGGCCCCGGCCGGGGATGGCGTAGGACAGGTCGCAGGAGCCCTTGGCCGCCAGGGTCTTTTGCAGGCGCAGGTTCTCGCCCATGAGGGCCACGGCCATGGCCTTGGTCACCAGGGCCGAGAGCCGGCCCAGGTCGGGCGTGGTCACGGCGTCCTTGAGGCTGCCGTGGACCTCGGCCTGGATGGGCTTGCCGGTGGTGATGATGATGTCGGCCACCTCGGGGAAGAGGTCGAGCACCTGGGCCATGAGCGCGTCGAGCTGGGCGCGGGTCATGTTCACCGGGCGTCCTCCTTGGTCAGGCCGCTGATCTTGTCCTTGTTCTGGGCCTGGGCCAGGCCGTCCTCGGGGCTGATGATCCCGGCCTTGATGAGCCGCTCGATCTCGTCGTCCAGCGTCTGCATGCCCTGCTCGCGCCCGGTTTGCAGCACGCTCGGCAGCTGGTGGGTCTTGCCCTCGCGGATGAGGTTGCGCACGCTGGGGATGGCCATGAGGATCTCCTGCGCGGCCACCCGGCCCGGCTTGTCGATGCGCTTGAACAGCGTCTGGGAGACGATGGCCCGCAGGGATTCGGCCAGGCTGGTGCGCACCTGGGCCTGGCCGTCCTCGGGGAAGACCTCGATGATGCGGTCCACGGTCTTGACCGCGCTCTGGGTGTGCAGGGTGGAAAACACGAGGTGCCCGGTCTCTGCGGCCTCCAGGGCCAGGGTGATGGTCTCCAGGTCGCGCATCTCGCCCACCAGGATGATGTCCGGGTCCTCGCGCAGGGCTCCGCGCAGGGCCGCCTTGAAGCTGTTGGTGTGGCGGCCCACCTCGCGCTGGTTGACCAGGCAGCCCTGGGACTGGTGCACGAACTCGATGGGGTCCTCCACCGTCAAAATATGGTCGCGGCGGTTCTTGTTGGCGTGGTCGATGATGGCCGCCAGCGTGGTCGACTTGCCGCTGCCCGTGGGGCCGGTGACGAGGACCAGGCCCTTGTTCAGCATGGCCAGGTCGCGCAGGCGGTCGGGCAGGCCCAGCTGCTCCACGGTCATGATCTCCTGGGGGATCTCGCGGAACACGGCGGAGATGCCCCGGTGCTGCATGAAGAAATTGACGCGGTAGCGGGCCAGGCCCGGCACCTCGTGGGCGAAGTCCACGTCGCCGGTCTCCTCGAACTCCTTGACCTTGGCCTCGGGCGTGATCTCGTAGAGCAGGGCCTTGAGCTCGTCGTGCTCAAAGGGCTTGAACTTCACCTTCTGCAGCTGGCCGCGCAGGCGCAACAGCGGCTGGGAGCCGCTGGTCAGGTGCAGGTCGCTGCCGCCGTACTGGTGGAGCATTTCAAAGAAGGCGTTGATCTGGGCCATGGCCTGGGGCCTCCTGAAGGGGTGCTATTGGGCGCGCCAAGGCGGACCCTTAAGGCCATCTATACCCGGCGGGCAGGGGAAATCAAAGGGGAAATGCGGGGCGGGGATTGGCGTTGCTTCAGCGTAAGCGGGCCTAGTTGGGCCAAGAGAAAGTGTTGCTGACCATCGCGGTTCCCGGCGGGATGCCTGTTATGGCGTTGGAAATGCTCCCGTCCTTGTTGTCATACGCACCGATGGTCATGGTGTTGCCAGATTGGCTGAAACCCACGGCCCAGTCGCCCAGGTTGATGGTTGCGTTGACGTAGGTGTCGCCCAGAGCAGCAAAGTTGCCGGGTTTGTTCGAAGTGTTCAGGATATAATTGGCATAGCCCATGTTAAAACGGGCCATGCCCTCGCTGAGGGCGCCCTTGGCGACGGTGCTGCGGCTTTGCTCGACGAAGCCGATGTAACGGGGAGTGATGACGGCGGCCAGAAGGCCCAGGAGGACGATGACCGCGATGAGTTCGATGAGGGTGAAGCCCCGCTCGAACGCCGGGCGCAGCGGGCTGTGGTCAGGAAGTTCGCAGGGGCTCATGGCCTTAGCCTAGCATGGCCTTGTGGCCCTGCGCAATGAAAAAGGGGAGGATCGCTCCTCCCCCTGGGTTTGTCGCGTCTTAACCGGGCTTAGTTGGGGAAGGTGAAAGTCTTGGTCACGGTCGGGGTCCCTGTCGGAAGGCCGGTTATGGCGTCAGTGATGGTGCGGCCGGTGTTGTCGTAGGCGCCGACGGTTATGATCGTGCCGGACTGGCTCAGGCCCACGGCCCAGTCGCCCACGTTGATGGTGGCGTTGACGTAGGCGTCGCCCAGAGCGGCGAGGTTGGCGGGCTTGTTTGAGGTGGTCATGATGTAACTGGCATAGCCCATGTTGAAGCGGGCGATGCCCTCGGAAACGGCTGCGTTGGCCGCGCCCTGCTTGGCCTTGCTGGTCAGGTCGAAATACTTGGGCGTGATGACCGCAGCCAGGATGCCCAGGATGATGATCACCGCGATGAGTTCGATGAGCGTGAAGCCGCCCTGGCGGCGCCTGGCCTGGGCCTTCTTGAGCATGAGAGTCGTCTCCATTCCTGCCTCCGTGTTTCCCGGCCTGAAGGCCGGAGTTTGTGTTCCAGTTGGTGCCCACGCTACGCGGGCCTCAGCCCTGTTCAATCCGCAGCCTCGCAGGGCGGGTTTGCTGCGGGAAAACCGCCCGCCCCTGCTGCACTAAAATTCCCTGCCCAGATGGCGGGTTGTGCAAAGCAACATCCGTGCCGGGGCGCTTTTTGCCCGCAGGCTGTGGCATTCCGTTCGTTAATCGTATCATCTGCGCCGTTGATGTCAACTTCCCGCCGCGACTGCGTAGTCCCCGGAGTAAGGACCTCTATGGCCGCTCACAGGCCCTTCATGGCGTTCTGCATGATCCCCACCAGAGGCAGGAAGATGGCCAGGGCGAAGAAGCCCACCACCCCGGTGAGGCCAGCCACGAGGATCGGGCCAAGCAGCTCGCTCATTTTGCTGACAGCGTACTCCACCTCGTAGTCGTAGTGGTGCGCGGCTTCTTTGAGCATCTCCTCCATGTTGCCGGTCTCCTCGCCGATGTTGATCATGGAGACCATCATGGGCGTGAACGAGGGGCAGGACCGGAGCGGGCCGGAGAGCCCCCGGCCCTGCTCCAGCTGCTGGCGCAGGTTGCGGAAGTCCCGCGCGATGTAATGGTTGCCGATGGTGCCCTCCAGGATGTCCATGGATTCGAGCACGGTGATGCCGCTGGCCTGGAGGATGGCGAAGATGCTGGCGAAGCGGGCCATGGCCGCCTTCTTGAACACCGACCCGATGATGGGCACGCGCAGGAACAGGCCGTCGCGGAAGATCTTCCCGCCCTCGGTGCGGAAATAGGCCGAGATCAGGAACAGCGCGCCCCCCAGCAGGGCCAGGCCCACGTGCCAGTAATGGACGAGGCCGTCGTAGATTCCCAGGCAGATGCGGGTGGGCAGGGGCAGTTCGACGCCGCTCTTGGCGAACATGTTCACGAACTGCGGCAGCACGAAGATGATGAGCACGAAAAAGGCGATGACCAGGGCCGTCAGCACCACCGCCGGGTAGGTCATGGCGCTCTTGATGTCCTTTTTGACCTTGAACTCGTGGTCCACGATGTAGATGAGGCGCTCCAGCACCTCGGTCAGGGTGCCGCTGATCTCGCCCGCGCGGATCATGTTGCAGTAGAGCTCGGAAAAGATGTTCTGGTGCTTGGAGAAGGCCTTGGACAGGGTGGTGCCGCTCTTGATGTCCGCCGCGATGCTGACGATGGCGGCCTTGAGCTTGGGGTTCTCGGTCTGGGCCTCCAGCACGTCGAGGGACTGGAGCACCGGGATGCCGGCGTTGAGCATGGTCTTGAACTGCTTGGTGAACAGGATCAGGTCCTGGGGCTTGATCTTCTGCATGCTCAGGCTGAGCTGGGCCCAAAAGCCCTCCCCGCCGCCCGAGCCGTCCGGCCCGCTGGTCTCGGCGACGCTGGTGGGCATGAGCCCGCGCGAGGCCAGGGAGTCCTGGGCGGCCTCCGCGCTCTGGGCCTCGACCACGCCCGAGGTGTTGCCGCCGCTGGAGTCGATGGCCTGGTACTTGTAGTAGGGCACGGCGTTTCTCCTAGACCATCACGGCCCCGGCGGCCTCTTCCAGGGTGGTCAGGCCCTGGGCCACCTTGTTCAGGGCGTCGGTCTTAAGCGTGCGCAGGGTTCTGGCCTGCACGCAGGCCTTGGCGATGTCCTTGGCCGTGGCGTTCTTGATGATCATGTCCTGCACCAGCTCGTCCACCTGCAAGACCTCGTAGATGGCCATGCGCCCGGCATAGCCGCTCTGGTGGCAGGTGCGGCAGCCGCTGCCCCGGCGGAAGGAGAACTTGCCCAGCACCTGCTCGCCGATGCCGAAGGCCAGAAGCAGGTCCTTGCGCGGCATGTAGGACTCGATGCAGTGGGGGCAGTTCTTGCGCACCAGGCGCTGGCTGATGGAGGCCAGGAGCACCGAGGACACGAGGTAGGGCTGGATGCCCATCTCGACGAGCCGGGTGATGGCCTGGGCGGCGTCGTTGGTGTGCAGGGTGGTCAGCACGCGGTGGCCTGTCAGCGCCGCCTGCACGGCGATGGCCGCGGTCTCGGCGTCGCGCACCTCGCCCACGAGGATGACGTCCGGGTCCTGGCGCAGGATGCTGCGCAGGCCCGAGGCAAAGGTCATGCCCGCCTTGCGGTTCAGCTGCACCTGGCGCACCGTGGGCATGCGGTACTCCACCGGGTCTTCCAGGGTGATGATGTTGATGTCCGGCGTGTTGATGTGCTTCAAGATGGCGTAGAGGGTGGTGCTCTTGCCCGAGCCCGTGGGGCCTGCGGCCACGATGAGCCCGAAGGGCTTGTTCACAGCGGACTCGACCTTGGCGCGGTCGTTCGGGACAAGGCCCACCTCGGACAGGTTCAGCCCGTGGGCCGAGCGCTCAAGCAAACGCAAAACGAGGTTCTCGCCGTGCACCGTGGGCAGGGAGGACACGCGCACGTTGAACTCCCGGCGCTGGGTGACGAAGGTGAAGCGCCCGTCCTGGGGTATCTTGGACACGGCGATGTCCATGTTGCCCATGATCTTGAGCCGCGACACCAGGGGCAGAAAGCTGGCCCTGGGCGGGGCCGGGATCATGCGCAGCCTGCCGTCCACGCGGAAGCGCAGCTGGATGCTGTCCTTCTCCGGGCTTAAGTGCACGTCGCTTGCGTGCTCGCGCACGGCCTGGCCCAGGATGGAGTTGACCATGCGGATGACCGGGGCCTGGGAGGCCTGGTCCTGCAGGGCGTCGATGGCGATGTCTTCCTTGTCCTCGCCGCCCACCTGGGTGGTGATGTCGG